>DATBUB010000214.1:0-13802 GCA_036516555.1 Bacillaceae bacterium | reverse complement strand
ATTCGAGGGTTTATAAAATTAAATGCTCATAATTTGATCGTAGTGGTAAGTTTTTATTTTAAAAGCTAATTGATGTTGAAGGTATTCCATTAGGTTACTGAACTGATGGAATACTTTTTCATTTTTTCAGGCCAAAGGAGGATTAAAAATATAAGGTATTATTTTTGTTTGTGAAGATATGCAACTAAACTATTGGGAGCGTTTCTGCAATAAGTGGAACCGCATTTTATTTCATTCATGGAGGGAATTTAGCTTAATGAAAATGATCACTTTAACATTCAACTAAAGGGAAGATTAATATGAATTCCATTGATGTTTTTTGACATTGAGATTGTAACAAATAGTTCATAAGCGAAAAAAACCTTGTGATATGCATATACACTAAGGTCTTAGGCATTAAGCAGCTATAATTTATTTTTACAAATTATTCCTTTCGCATTTTGTAACTACTTTTTTCGTTTGTTGGTGTTACTATCATTTTATACAGTGCTAAATAAATTTTACACGATTATTTTAGCCGCCTTTTTTTCAGATGGTGAAAAAATTAAGCAGCTAAAAAAATTCCGACAACTTTGTGAAGTTATGCACAAGTACTGTGTATCATTAATAATTGTAGAAAAAAGAGCATCCATTCGGAAAGGAGTACATTTATGAAAATCAAATGGTTATTCTTAATGATGGTTTTAACCATTCCCACTGTGCTATCAGGATGTGAACCATTGCTTGTTTTCGATCCTAAGGGACCACAGGCAGAGAGGCAAGCCCGTGATATCCTGCTTTCAATAGGAATCATGTCTTTTGTGATTATTGTCGTATTCGCATTATTAGTATATATGCTTGTAAAATACAGAGCTTCAAAATTGCCAGAGGATTATGAGCCGCCGCATATTGAAGGACATCCTTGGGTTGAAGCAATATGTATCGGGATTCCAATCATAATCGTTGGGTATCTTTCATTTGTATCTGTTCAAAGTAACTACATTGTCGAGTCAACACCACAAGGCTATGAGAATCAAGAGCCATTGGTTATCTATGCATCCTCATCCGATTGGAAATGGCATTTTAGTTACCCAGAAGAAAATATTGAAACAATTAATTATTTATACATTCCAACAGACCGGCCACTGGAGTTCAAGCTCTACTCATATGGACCAATCACGAGCTTTTGGATTCCACAGCTAGGTGGTCAAAAGTATGCGATGGCAGATATGATTACGACCTTGCATCTTGCCGCTGAGGAACAAGGAGAATTTATGGGGCGTAATGCAAACTTCAGCGGTAAAGGATTTGCAGAAAATACATTTAGTGTAAATGCTGTTTCTCAAAAAGATTTTGAGGAATGGGTAGATGAAGTTAAGCAGACAGCAAAACCTCTTACTGAAGAAAGCTTTGAAAAGCTTTTAGAGCCAGGACATCTTGGTCAAATGACTTTTACGGGAACTCACTTAGGGTTCGCACCACCACCAGAACATAATCACGGATCTTCAGATGCTGATACTGACGAACAGGCGCATGATGAGCATTCAGGACACGAGGTTCATTCAAAGCATGAAGGCCATTCTGAGCACGAAGGTCATTAATTCTTACAGAACTAGAACGCTGAATTCACACATTAAGTGCGAGTCCTGAAACGGAGAAATTCGATGTATCCTTTTTACCGGATCTTTTGAACATCATCCTCATTTGAAAGGAGTAACAAACGGATGGAATTCTTTGATCGTTTTGCCATACCGCATCCAAGTCCAGCCATTTATGCATCGATGGTCGCAATTGGACTTACCCTAATTGGAATTATCGCCGGGTTAACCTATTTTAAGAAATGGGGTTATCTCTGGCGTGAATGGTTAACAACTGTTGACCACAAACGAATTGGTATCATGTATTTAATTTCTGCTTTACTTATGTTATTCCGTGGTGGTGTCGACGCTATTATGATGCGTGCACAGTTAGCTGCACCTGAAGCAAAATTATTAGACGCACAGCACTATAATGAAATTTTTACAACGCATGGTGTTGTTATGATCATGTTCATGGCGATGCCGTTTATCTTTGCATTTATGAACTATGTTGTTCCATTACAAATTGGAGCACGTGATGTGGCATTTCCACGTCTAAATGCGATTAGCTTCTGGCTATTCTTTATGGGGGCAATGTTATTTAATATCTCGTTCGTTATTGGTGGATCACCTGATGCAGGATGGACTTCGTACTTCCCGCTTGCAGGCAATGATTTCAGTACATCAGTTGGAACGAACTATTACATGATTGCCTTGCAAATTTCGGGTCTTGGTACGTTAATGACAGGTATCAATATGATTACAACGATTATGAAAATGAGAGCACCTGGTATGACTCTAATGAAAATGCCAATGTTCACGTGGACCACTTTAGTTGCGAACTTAATCGTTGTTACAGTATTTCCTGTCTTAACAGTTGCATTAGCAATGGGAACAATGGACCGACTTTTTGGAACCCACTTCTTTGCAAGTACAAATGGCGGTATGGATATGCTTTGGGCAAACCTATTCTGGGTTTGGGGACATCCGGAGGTTTATATCTTAATCCTGCCTGCGTTTGGTCTTTACAGTGAGATTATTTCCACCTTCTCAGGAAGAAACTTGTATGGCTATAAATCAATGGTTGGATCAATCGTTATCATCTCGGTTCTTTCATGTCTAGTTTGGGCGCACCATTTCTTTACAATGGGGCAAGGGGCTGCATCAAACAGTTTCTTCTCAATCACTACAATGGCTATTGCTGTACCAACAGGTGTGAAAATTTTTAACTGGCTGTTTACTTTATGGAAAGGTAAAATCCGTATGACAGTTCCAATGCTTTATTCAATCGGATTCATTCCGTTGTTCACAATTGGCGGGGTAACTGGGGTAATGCTTGCAATGTCAGCAGCGGATTATCAGTACCACAATACGATGTTCCTGGTGGCACACTTCCATAATACAATTATTCCTGGTGTAGTATTTGCGATGCTTGCCGGTCTCACTTACTACTGGCCAAAAATGTTTGGCTTTATGTTAAATGAACGAATCGGAAAATGGACTTTCTGGTCACTTGCAATCGGGTTTGTCTTAGCATTCTTCCCGATGTATATCACTGGATTAGATGGTCAAGCTCGTCGTATGTACACATACTCAGAAAGCACCGGCTTTGGCCCATTGAACATGATTTCATTCGTTGGTGCCGGAATCATGGCGATTGGCTTTATTTTAATCGTATATAACGTATACTACAGTACCCGTTATGCTTCAAGAGATATCGGAAGTGACCCGTGGGATGCACGTACTCTGGAATGGGCAACACATACACCGGTTCCTGAGTACAACTTCGCGCTGACACCAAGTGTGAATTCAACCCAACCATTCTGGGATGACAAAAAGAATAAGCACAAACTGTTCCCAGGTAATATTGAAAAAATTCACATGCCAAACAATAGTGGACTTCCATTCATCATGTGCAGCATTTTCTTTGTATGGGGCTTCTCATTTGTGTTTGCGATTTGGCCATTGTTGATTATTTCAACAATTGGAATCTTTGTATGTATGGCATACCGTTCATTTGAGAAAGATCATGGTCACTATATACCTGTTGAAAAGGTAAAAGAAACAGAAGAAAAATTAGGAGGTGCTAAGTTATGAAACTAGATCACTCGCAACCTCTTGAATATAGCACGCACCAAAACCAGTTAAATTTTTTTGGTTTCTGGATTTTCCTTGGTGCCGAAATTATGCTTTTCGCCACCTTGTTTACATCATATTTTACTTTAGAAAACCGCGTCGGAAGCGGTCCATCAGGAGCTGAGATTTTTGAAATCACACCAGTAGTGATTGAAACATTTTTACTTTTAATAAGTAGTTTTACGATAGGTCTTGCGGTTCATGCAATGCGCATAGGCAGACAAAAGGCAATGATAGGCTTCTTTGTCGTGACACTGCTTCTGGGGTTATCCTTCCTAGGTGTTGAGATCTATGAATTTATACACTATGTCCACATCGGAGCGGGTATTCAAACAAGTGCATTTACAGCGATTTTATTAACAACTTTAGGAACACACGGAATTCACGTGACATTTGGATTGATTTGGGGAACGATGATCATCCTCCAAATTAAAAAAAGAGGCTTAACTGCAGAAAACGCAGGTAAATCATTCATCTTTTCCTTGTATTGGCACTTTCTGGATGTAGTCTGGATTTTCATTTTCAGCTTCATCTATTTGAAAGGAATGATGTAATATGAGAGAACTATTCCCAGCCAAACAAGTCATGGGCTTCATCTTTTCCTTAGTTTTAACAGTTGTCGCACTTGCGGTGTATTTCTTAAACCTCAGCTTTGCAGCTGGTTTAACAATTCTTGTTATTACAGCATTTGTCCAGGCTTTGCTTCAACTAATCGTCTTCATGCATGCAGGTGAAACAAAGGACAAATGGTCGATTTACGGAAATGTAGCTTTCATGATTTTCATAGCATTAGTAACGATCTTCTGTACACTATTCCTATTTATTTGGGATATGTAATCAATCGAAGAGTGTCTCACGGGGCACTCTTTTTTAGGTGCATAAAATAAAAAGCTTAGCCATTTGTTATTGGCTAAGCTCAATTTATAAATAAACCTTTTATTAATCTTTATTTTGGCCCTGTGCTTTAAGGAGCATTTCTTCAGATACAATTAAAAATAATCCCATCAAAAAGACAAAAATGGCCCCCATAATTGTACCGATTCCGATTGGCGTTAATATACTGGAACCATTTGCAAAAAAACCAAGACAGAAAATAATGATACCAGCAATAAGTACTGTTCCTCCGAAATAATTAACAGCCTTAAGCATATCCGTTTTCATTTCCCCTCATCCTCCTACTATAAATTATTCACATTGGACATAAAATTGTCAAATGTTCTTCACTAAATATTCAAAAAGTGTATCTTTGATGGGGAAAAGGAAGTGAGCTTAATGGGTCTCAGAGACAGTTAAGTATCTTTGATACGGGACATATTATGGGTGAAAATCCAGAGAAGTGTCTTTATTAAGTGTTCTCAGGGACAAATCAGGGAAAAAGTCCCTTTCCATCCACAATAGGTTGGTTTGGAATGTTCTATAATCAAGGAATGGCCGAACGAAAAGCAGGTGTATTTTATGCTTTCCGAACACGGAAAGAAGAAAAGAAGGGAAAGATACTTGCCGAACGGGAGGCCTATTTGGATGGAAAAAAAACATTGAAAAGAACAAAAGGGGAAAAAAGAGCTGCCTTGGATACTAATTTAAATATTAAGCTATAACAACATACCAACAACATTTCAGCAACAAATTATATATTAAACAGTATCAAACGGTAAAAGGTTAGTTGAGCAAACTTTTGAGAAGCCTTTTTTTGTCGCTTATTATGAGCATGAAGGTATATTTGTTCTATTTTACTCCATCTTTGGTCAATAAAGATATATGGTGCCGCTCAGAGCGGGAAATCGTTTGATCATCAGTGCAGCTGCTTACGCAAAATTGCGATTTGACGAAAATCTACCAAAGCCTAATGATAACACACATTGTGAAGCCGTGGCGTTAATTGAGTCGAGGTTGTTGCACAATAAAAAAACATTGCCAAACCGATTTCCAGGTCTTATCTTATTATCTATGGTGGAATACTTCATTTGAAAATCTGCAAAATGCGGAAACCTGGATAATAGGTCTATATCGGTGTCTCAATCGTACCTGATTTTCTTTGCATATTTTATTGGTTAAAATTAAAATATGGCATGATTAAAATTGCTTTAGCTTGATAAAGAGAGCTTAAGCATGGTATAGGTAAATGAGAGCAGGGATATCCTTGCTTTTTATTTTGGGGACAAGAGAATGCCTAGTGATCCAATAATGAGAGGATTTGAACTTGAAGATGATAGAGAATTTTTGGCGTGATTTACCACGACCTTTTTTTATACTGGCACCGATGGAGGATGTGACGGATGTTGTTTTTCGCCACGTAGTTAGTGAAGCAGCCAGACCGGATGTGTTTTTTACAGAGTTTACAAACAGTGAGAGTTATTGTCACCCAGAGGGGAAGCAAAGTGTGCGCGGGCGTTTGACTTTTACAGAGGATGAACAACCAATGGTAGCCCATATATGGGGGGATAAGCCTGAATACTTTCGGCAAATGAGCATTGGTATGGCGGAACTTGGGTTTCGAGGTGTGGATATCAATATGGGCTGTCCTGTACCTAATGTGGCACAGCATGGGAAGGGAAGCGGCCTTATCCGTCGTCCAGAACTTGCAGCAGAGTTAATACAAGCAGCAAAAGCAGGAGGATTGCCTGTTAGTGTTAAGACAAGGCTTGGTTACACTGAGATAGATGAATGGCATGATTGGCTGACGCACATATTGAAACAGGAGATTGTCAATCTTTCCATTCATCTGCGTACAAGAAAGGAAATGAGCCAAGTAGATGCTCATTGGGAGCTGATACCGGAAATTAAAAAACTTCGTGATCAGGTGGCACCAGATACACTTTTAACGATTAATGGAGATATTCCTAATCGTCAAACTGGCTTAAAGCTCGTTGAACAATATGGTGTTGATGGGGTTATGATTGGGCGTGGTATTTTCCATAATCCATTTGCCTTTGAAAAAGAGCCGAAAGATCATAGCACTAAGGAATTACTTGATTTGTTAAGATTGCACCTGGATCTCCATGATAAATATTCAGAATTGGAGCTGCGTCCGTTTAAGGCTCTTCATCGCTTTTTTAAGATTTATGTCAAAGGATTTCGAGGGGCAAGTGAATTAAGAAATCAACTAATGAGTACAGAGTCAACAGATGAAGTGCGTACGATCCTCGATGATTTTGAAGCAAAGAATTTCGATGGGTGAGGCACTGATCAAACCGGCAGGCGTTCCTCGCAGCATTTAATTATAACCGGGTAAAAAAAACTATGGCCGGCCAGACCTTGATGAATAACCAAAACAATCGATGAAGTCTATTTATCAAGGTTGTTTTGGTTACCGCCTTATACGTGATGAACTTAGAAATAGTGAAAACATTTTCGGCATCATGGAGCCAGAGTCTATACTTCACAAGGAGTATGAAAGTGTGGAACACTGCAAGCTGGAACTAGAAAAATATATAGAATACTATAATCACAAACGGATTAAGGCCAAATTTAAAGGCATGTGCCCTGCAATACCGGGTTCATGCCCAACACCCTCCTTGCCGATTTAACCGTATCTAACTTTTGTAGGTCACTATCAGTTAGAGGGGTTTTTTTCTATCCCCTAAACCTATTATTGTTTTGGTTGTTCAGTGATCACATTTGCTATTTTGTAGTTTTTCTTCCTGATCTTCTTGTGGAGAACCGATTTGTATTTTTTTGCTGTTGGGTTGTAAAATGGTTTTTATATTGACGGCAGGATGTTCGATAGTATTTCTCTCTTTTTACCTAGGTAAACTCTGTTCATCTTTTTATTATTTCCATCTCCGTTTAAATTTAAAAAACTCTTGAATGTATCCATAAAGGGAGATAGGTGACATAATCATTTGATATCCCAATATAAAAAAGATGAATCCCACATAATTTTTTCGAACTCTTAAGTTTAATGGCTTGAATACGAACTTGACTTGATAGCTGTATAAAAGACTATTGCTGATCAATGTTAAGGGCAATACTAGCAACGTCATAGGACCGACGATCCAATAATACCCAAAAAATGCCAAGATGAGACCAGGCAACCAGAAAAATGTATAAATGAAATCCAAATACGGCATTAATAGGTTAATTCCCGTCAAATATTTTGTGAAAACCAAAGGTTGTTGCCATGGTTTGACTTCGGATAATCCTTCAATCATTCCTCTTGCCCATCTAGATCGCTGATAGAAGAAATGCCTTAGCGTGTTGGGAACTTCTGTGAATGCGACGGCTAATGGTTCAAAATAAATCTTCCATTGTTTTTTTAGCAGTCTCCAAGATAAAACGATATCTTCACCAATGGCATCGGGCCAGCCCCCAATTTCCTTGATATATTCCGTTTTGTAAAGGCTGTACGCTCCCTGTGCTACAAGTGTCCCCTGGTAAAGTCCTTGTAATCGTTTGATGGAAGCAATGCCCAGAAAATAATCCCACTCCTGTATCCTTGTCCACAAATTATCCCGGCTATTTTTTGCCAAGACTGCTCCAGCGATTGCACATACATCACTTGGGCTGCTGACCATCCGTGCCACTAAATAACGGATGGCGGAGGGGTGAAGCAATGTATCAGCATCCAATGTGATCAGATAATTAGTCTCTACAGACCTTAATCCATGGTTTAATGCATGGAATTTTCCAGGTGTATCTTCATGTAAAATGGTCAAGTCCAAATTAAACTCTTCTTGGGCTCTTAAAGCTTCTTCAATCGTTTGATCAATTGAACAGTTATTAATGAGAATAACCTTAATTTTTCCGTGATAGTCCTGCCTGCTCACATAACCAAGGGTATTATATATTTTATCTTCTTCGTTGTACGCAGCGATGAGAAGCGTGATCGGATCATCTGGATATTCTTCCTTAAACGGAGGCTGCTTGTCCAATATTAGGCTAGCTACAAGAAATGCATTCATATATCCCGGAATATAGGAAATTCCTGCAATGACTGCAAGTGCTAAGGGAAATGTTAATATACGTGATAATTCGTTAAGCCAAGGAATGGCTAAATAAATAGAGAGGCACATCCATAAAATGGCGATGGAGTGGCTGATCCAAAACTTCGTTTTTACTGGTATATATCGTTGGTTTCTGTAGTTCATTCGGTATTGATTTATATTAGGTTCCAATGTAATCACTCCTGCAAACTACAAAAATACCGACCCTTGATAAAATCTGGTCGGTTACATGACTTGCTCCCCAGACAGTGTTTAGTGCCACCCATCTCCATTGCCTGTTTACAGATTCTTTTGCTCTCCCAATAATTATACCATTTGTATAAATGTATTACATTTCTTAAAAATGTAAAATATCTCCAACAATATAATAAATGATTGAAGCGAGCTTGTTCATAATGAAAAGGCTTAAAACATTATTTATTGAGGCCATATCAAGAATGTGACAAGTAGTTAGTCATTTTAAATGATTCTTAAACAACTGAGAAGAAGAACTACTTAAGGGTCATTAAAATGCCTTTCTTTTACAGCCTTGTATGATCAACAGTTGAAAAGTTCCTTGATGATTACTCCTTAATCACTTCTTAACAAACTAAATTAGAGGTAATGTTATAGACTTGCAGCCTCTTCGTCTGCCGATGTCAGGTTACGAATAAAAAAATGCTAACCCTTAAGAAGGAGCCCTAATAAAGATAAGGTAGGAGTCAATTTACTAGTTATAAGGTATGATTATACACAAAACGACATTAAGGGGACAAGTTGGTAATGGTGAAACAGGATAAACAGCAAAAGATGGAAAAACCATTCTATAAAAAATCGTGGGTATGGATAGTTGCTATCATCGTAGTTGTGAAGACTTGTTTTGGAGGAAATGATACTAGTAAGGATACCCAAAAGGAAAGTAAGCCAGCTGCTACCCAGGAGGCGAAAGAAATACAAACAGAGAAAAAAGAACCTGGAAAGATAATAGAGGGAACGACAAAAGATGATACGAAGGCAGAGGATGACGTTCCTAATGAATATAAATCTGCTTTGAAAAAAGCTGAATTGTACGCAAAAACATTGAACATGTCCAAAAGGGCTATTTTTGAACAATTAACTTCAGAATATGGCGAAAAGTTTTCAAAAGAAGCATCCGAGTATGCAATCAGTAAACTCGAATATGACTGGAAAGCATTCGCTTTGAAAAAGGCTGAAACCTATTCAAAAACGATGCACAAGTCAAAACAAGGAATCTATGAACAACTTATTTCTGAACATGGCGAAAAATTTACTGAAGAGGAAGCACAGTACGCAATAGACAATCTGAAAGCCGATTATAATAAAAATGCCTTGGCAAAAGCAAAAAATTATCAGGAATCAATGAATATGTCACCTGAAGCGATAAGAGACCAATTAACCTCTGAGTACGGAGAAAAATTTACTCAAGAAGAAGCCGATTACGCTATTGAGCATTTAGATAAATAAAAACGCAAAACACGCCCTAACCTTTTATTTATTTGAATGCTTTAATAAGATCAAAAAGGCTTTTCATCTATTCATGGGATTGGTGAGAGGCCTTTTTCTAATCCTCTTATCAGATGTCCGGGTATTTCGCCTGTCGTTATGACGGATGAATGTTCCAGCCTCTTTGAGATAAGGTTCAGCTTCACACTAAAAAAGGACAGTTACCATAAATAAAACGGTAACTGTCCTTTTCCTCTAATTTAATTATACCATTGATAACTAAGCAATTTTAGACTGTTTTTAATTTATTTTAAGGTTAATATTAATCAAGCGAAGCAGGAACCATCTTGGTATTCAATAAATAACGGAGGGAAGGAATGAAACCATGTGTTCTAGAGTTTCGGGGGATTGATACAATGAGACAAAAGGCAGTGTAAGGAAATCATATAAGAATACGTTTGTTTGTCAACTCTCTTATCAACTTTATAAAGGAGTGTTTGCCATGGATTTGCAACTTCAGCAGGAGCAAAAACGAGTGGACCAGGTTATGGATAGGATTGCGGAGGAAACCAGCCGATTGGAAGAGGAAACGTCTAGGCGTAAACACGAAGTGGTTCATATCCGCAAACACTTTTGGGATGAGGTCAAGGTGAATACGGATAGCTTTGATGATTACCTTGAGACCATCATCGGCTTGAGGCAAGAGGCCCAAGCGCTGTCCGTAAGCCAAAGCACTCATAAACATGCTTCCAAACGATTGTCCACGCTACACCGAATGGAGGAGATTCCTTACTTCGGGCGGATTGATTTTACTGAAGAAGGCACTTCAGCCCAGGAAGAAATCTACATTGGTATCTCGACGCTCAGTGATGCCAGCGGCGAAAATTTCCTTATCTATGACTGGAGAGCTCCGATTTCGAGTGTCTACTATGATTACCAGCCCGGTCCGGCTATGTATGCAACCCCCGGAGGCGTAATCGAAGGCATGTTGGAGAAAAAATGGCAATATCTCATCCGCAACGGCGTTCTTCAATCCATGTTCGATACGAGCATTACCATTGGAGACGAGATTTTACAGCAGGTTCTTGGCAAAGGCACAGATAAACAAATGCACAATATCGTAGCGACTATTCAACAGGAGCAAAACCGGATCATCCGCCATGATCGAGGGAAGCTTCTCATTGTCCACGGTGCGGCTGGCAGCGGCAAGACATCGGCTGCCCTGCAGAGGATTGCTTATTTGCTCTACAAATATAGAGGCAATCTGAATGCTGATCAAATCATACTATTTTCCCCCAATTCCATGTTTAGCCGTTACGTGTCCAATGTGCTGCCGGAACTCGGCGAAGAGAATATGCAGCAGGTCACCTTTCAGGAGTACCTGGACCAACGGCTGGGTAAAGACTTCCAAGTTGAAAAGCCATATGAGCAATTGGAATATGTTTTAACGGCAGAGAAAACCCCTTCGTACAAGGCAAGAGTTGCAGGCATCCAATTCAAGGCATCTGCCCGCTTTGTTGAGGCGATCGAATCTTATAGGAAGTCGCTGGAGAGTACAGGTATGTTATTCAGAGGCATTAACTTCAGAGGAAAGCCGATTGTTACCGCTCAACAAATGGCAGACAGGTTTTATAGCTCTGACACGACACTCCGTTTCCATAACAGACTCGAAAAGTTGCAGGCTTGGGTAATAAAACGAATTAATGAAGCCGAAAAGGCCGAACGGACTAAGCCATGGGTGCAGGAGGAAATCGAGCTGCTCAGCAACGAAGAATACCATAAGGCACACACCTACCTGGCGAAAAAAAGAGGATTTAAAGGGGAAGCGATGGCAGATTATGAGATGGAGCCTGAAGCGCTTGCCCGATTGATTGTTCGCCGTAGAATGAAGCCATTGCGGAGTCGAATCCGGGCATTTCATTTCGTCGACATAAAGCGAATGTACAAACAGCTATTTGCTGACCACCTGCTGATCAAACAGTGGTTAGAGGGGGGAATACCTGGGGATTGGGCGGAGATTTGTCAGATGACGGTGGAAACGCTGGATAAAGGTAAACTTTTTTACGAAGACGCTACTCCGTTTTTATATTTGAAAGAGCTGATTCTAGGATTTAAGACGAACAGATCGATTAAACACATCGTTGTGGATGAGGCGCAGGATTACTCACCTTTTCAATTTGAGTTTTTGAAGCGTTTATTTCCTGCGGCAAAGATGACGGTGCTCGGCGATTTTAATCAGGCGATATTCGCACATGCCAGCGAAATGGTTGATTTTCACACACTTAACAGTCTATACGGCCCGGATACAACGGAAGTGATCAATCTGGCACGAAGCTACCGTTCAACTAAACCGATCATCGAATGTACACGAAGACTTGTTCCAAACGGCGAAAGGATTATCCCTTTTGAACGCGACGGCAAACGACCCGAGCTGAAACAATTGAACGATCACTCAGAACTGCACACCTGCATTGCTGCCAAAGTCGCAGAGTTCCAGAGACTTGGCTATCAAAGTATTGCGATCATATGCAAGTCTGCCGAGGAAAGCATTCGTGCATATGAAGCTCTGTCCAGCATCGATGAATTGAAACTTTTGAGGAGCAATTCGATTGAATATGAGCAGGGAGTAGTGGTAGTACCGTCGTATTTATCCAAGGGTATCGAATTCGATGCCGTCATCATTTATGATGCATCGGAGAATGTATACGGTGATGAGAGCTTGCGCCGGATTTTCTACACCGCCTGCACAAGAGCAATGCATGATTTGCAGCTGTACAGCGTAGGTGAACCGAGCCCTTTTTTGCGGGAGGTTTTGCGGGAAGGTTTTCTGGATTTTACGATAAATCAACGTTCATGAACAACTAGAGGCTACCCCTTATTAGGGGAATTGTCTGCGAAGAGCAGATTAATAACAACAAGGGTTTGTTGAGGAGTTTTTGCATAAAAGGAAATAATAGTGATATGGATAAATATTAATTCAAGTTATGGTTTGATATAGTGAAGGTGAAAGATGTAATTGGGTTTGGGGAATATTTCTATTCGCATATATAAGGGGAATCAGTGATGAGGGAGCTATCAAGTAGGAGCGGGAGTGTGGAGAAGGCATTGCAGATTGTGGAGTGTTTCAATATAAAGCATCCGTCGCTTAGTCTGGAGGAGTTGTCGGTGATGACAGGGTTTCCTAGGTCGACGGTGTTCCGAATGATTTGTTCGCTGGAGAAGTTTGGGTATATCCGGCGGACGATGAAGGAGGGGCAGGTGCGTTTCCAGTTGGGGATGGGGTTTCTGGAGAAGAGCCAGATTGTGAATAGCCATTTGGATATCCGCGGTTCGGCAAAGAAGGAGATGCTGCAGCTGCGGAATGAGACGAATCTTTCTGTACAGCTGGCGATTCGGGATGGGCATGATGCGATTTATATTGAGCAGTTCGAGGCGTTGAGGCTTATCAGGGTGTTTCCGCAGGTAGGGAGACGGGTGCCGCTGTATGCGGCTGCTTGTCCGAGGGTTCTGTTGGCGGCGTTGCCGGAAGAGGAGCAGATGTTGGTACTTGATGCGGCGGATTATCAGTCGTTTACGCCGTATACGAAGACCAATCTGCGACAAATTCTTGAGGAACTGACCGGGATTCGTCGGGACGGCTTTGCGGTGAGTAAAGGCGAGCTGTATGAAGGGACGGTTGCGGTCGCGGTGCCGATTAAGAATATCAATTCTGAGGTCCTGGCAG
>DATBUB010000213.1:0-8969 GCA_036516555.1 Bacillaceae bacterium | reverse complement strand
AAACTCCATATTTTGCAAACCACTTATCCGCCTTATGTATATCCTCCCTGGTAAGCCTGAAAATATGGCCCCACCTGTCTATTATTTTTTCCAATCGTGAGATGTCAATGAGAAGACCGATCCCATATAAAATAATGGCCCCAAGCACCGAACCTAATGTTGAGAATATGACCACTCCGGTAATAGACAAGGTCGTTTTCGTCGTCATAAACCCGCCAAACGTCAATATGACCTCTGAGGGGATAGGGGGGAAAACATTTTCCAAAGCGATCAATAAAAGAATCCCCAAATACCCAAACTGTTCTATTACATGTGTAATCCACTGTTCCATCCGTTTCTCTCCCAATTGTACAAGTAGCGGTCCATATGATATATGAATCATCAAAATCCATTATACCAAATTTTCTCCCATGCATTTTTACTGCATCTTAAGGCAATATACAATAAAAACCTTATGTATGTCCATCGGCGTTCCATTTGTTCATGCAAATGCCCATGGCAGCCGGCAATCATAACAGGATGTTTCGTTACAGCGATGAGGAAGTGATGCAGGTGGAATTCTTTCACAGTCAGGAATCCTTGACCGCCTTCGAGTGGGCAATCAGAGCGGTGGTCGCATATGTGTTTATGCTGGCTGCAGCCAAAATGATGGGACAGAGATCCATTTCCCAGCTAAGGCTCTTAGACTTTGTCATTGCCATGCTGATCGGCAATATCCTGGCCCATCCTCTTTCTGATGAACACTTGGGGATGAAGGGTTCCATGATAACCATGTCCGTATTGGTGGCCCTGTACGCTGCCAGCATCACAGCAAGCTTGAAATGGCACAGGTTCCGCCATTTTTTTGAAAGTCCCCCTTTTCCTCTCATCAAAGAGGGGGAAATCATTTACACCAACCTTTCCAAAGCAAGAATTTCAGTGGATGTACTTCTTTCTGAAGTGCGTAAAAAACAGGTGGAAAATATGCAGGATATAGCTCTTGCCTTGTGGGAACCAAATGGCACCATTTCAATTTTCATCAACCCTTCTTTAAAGCCTGTAACACGATCGGATATACAATTGCCTGCAAAATCCTTTACTCTGCCCCAGACAGTCATTAAAGAGAAAAAGATTGATGCTCTCGCTCTCAAGCAAATTGGAAAGGATGAAGAATGGCTGAGAAGGAAATTAAGTGAAGTGCATAAGGCAGATATTCAGGAGATTCTTCTTGCAACGGTAGATGGCGAAGAAAATATCCATGTTTTTGTATATAAATAAAAAAACCGGTTTTTTTAACCGGCTTTAATCTCTACACTTTCATCTTTTTGCTCCTGAGTCAAACCAATCCTGTGGATGGTGATCTCCGGACGGCTTCCGACACGGATATTGACACCAGTCTGGCCCAAGCCCTCACTGATATAAAAAAGCTGGTCCATATGTTTCTGAAGCCCCTTTACCATATTCATGCGGACCAATTTTCCCATCTTGATCAGATGGTAAGGCTTTGGCCAATGGATCTGGCCTCCATGAAAATGTCCCGAGAGCAGGTAATCAAATCGGTATCCGTCCATATCCAGCACAATATTGGGATCATGGGTAAACACAAGGTTATAGCCGCCTTCCAATCCGGCGTATGATTTTAGAAGGTTGCTGCGGCCAGTGCCGTAATCATCTATTCCGATAATATTGACAGCTTGCCCATCGATCTCAATCCGGTCATGTTCATTTTGCAGTGTTTTGACTCCGTGATCATGAAGCAGCTCTTGTAACTGAGTAAAATATGAATCTTTCAATACATAATCGTGATTGCCAAATACAGCATAGGAGCCATAGACAGGCTGGAGTTTATTCAGGTATTCCAGGTATGGAATCAGCTTGGGGATGCTTCTCTTCCGGTCCATGAAATCTCCTGTAATAGCGATGAGGTCTACGTTCTTATCTTTCACAGATTCATAGAGCTGCCGGGGAGAAATGGAGATATTCTCGAGATGCAAATCAGACAAATGAAGTATATTCAGCTGGAGGTTCTTCTCTGCTTCAGATCTGCCGGCTTGATGTATATCAATATGGTTGATGACCGCTTGTTTCGTATTTTTGTGGCCTCTTATCATGAGGAGGCCAAGCATGGTCAATAAAATGAAAATAATGTAGAACATGTTTGTTCCCCCTTCCTCCTTACATTATAAAGGCACGGAAGGGGGATTTTAACCTGTAATTAATGGGAGCTTGCCGTCAAATCTTTCCATACCTTTCTTTCAGGGATTCTTTGGACATAAGCAAATACATTGGATCCGGCTTTTTATGCCATCCTTTGTTGGAAGAAGATAGGTAATAGATAGGCAAAAGGGCTGACCGTTTAAAATGTCTGTAGACAGAACTGGAAATGGGGCGGGTTTCAAACCCGAGCTTGCCGCAGCCTTTATGGAGCATCGTAATGCCAATCACCCCTCTTATTTCGTCACGTGCATGCTGGCTGTTAATAAATTGCACAATGGATGGGAGGGCATCCCTGACGCTTTTGTAAATAAACTTCGCTCTTCTGAGCTCATTATCATAGCGCTGTATTTGCCTTAGCAGCTTCACGTTATGCAGATGGATCTTCACCAAGAGATCATTCCTGCGGATAACCGTTCCGTCAGAGAGAGTCATTTCCCTTCCTTTGTACCGTGTCAGCCTCACCCTCAAAACCGTTTTGTTCCCATAAGCATTCTTCAGGTGTTCCAGTCGTGTAAAAAAATAATAAATCGGATCAAAAACCATCCAAAGCGATAAGCAATATTGTCTTATTCTCATCCTAATTCCCCTATCGAACATTTTGTGGATTAAGATATCGCTTATATTATTTGAGGCGGCGCTATTAATATAAGTGGAAAATCGAGGGGACTAAAAAGGGAATGAAAAAACAAATACTTTGCAAACTACAAATAAAAAGGAGCAAAAGGCATGACTCGTATCCTGTTCCTGCCATTGTTGCAAATTCCCTCCGGCCATCATCATGTGGCTGATACCATCCAGTTTTTATTGAAGGAAAAGGGTGTAGCTGCCCGTTGCGACAAAGTGGATTTGCTTTCCTACAGCTATGGAAAGGCGGAGGCAATGGTCTCATCCTGTTATTTGCAATGGATCCATTACATGCCCGGCCTGTATGGAAAGATTTATCGCTATTCTGCTTACCGGAAAGCCTCCAGCAAAAGCAGGTATCTCCTATATGAGAAACTTTTTCTCACAGGCATGAAGCGCCTGCTTGAAGAATATAAGCCTGATTTGGCCGTATGCACACATGCCCTCCCTTCCTACCTTCTATCTCACCTTCAGGCAAAAAAAGAATGGAAAGGGACGGTCATCAACGCCTATACCGATTTTTTTATCAATGATATTTGGGGAGTGCCCGGCAAGGGCTACCATTTGGTGCCGAATTCAGAATCTAAGGACCTTTTGGTCAGCAGGGGTGTTGATGAAGAAGCAATATTCGTAACAGGAATACCCGTACACCCTCTTTTTCAGAAAGAGAATGCCGTTGAATCCTCAAAGAAAACAGTCCTGATCAGCGGAGGCAATATGGGGGCAGGAGCCATACTGAATTTATTGAAAAGCCTCGCCCCGAATGGAGACGCGGATTATACTGTGCTCTGCGGGAAAAACAGGAAACTATTTGAATATATAAAGCAGCTTTCCCGCCCGTCCATTAAACCCATTGGATTTATTGAATCAAAAGAGGAGATGAACAGGCTGTACGATGAAGCTCATGCGATCATCACCAAGCCGGGTGGCGTGACAGTCAGTGAATGCCTGTTAAAAAGACTGCCCATTTTTGTGTATGATGCATTGCCCGGCCAAGAGGAAATGAATCTCGATTACCTGTACAGGAAGGGGTTGGTCAGACAGCTGAATAATTGGAGGACATCGAATTGGGAGGCGCAATTATTGGGCAGCCTGAACTGCAGCAAAACGGCAGGGAGATACAAGGAGAAAGTTCAAGATTATGTTTCGCAGTTGGATAAAAGGCCGGTTGCAGAAATCCTGGGTGCCATTTTAAACATTTGAGGGTATATGGGTATACCCCTATATGTATAAAGTATGGCGTGGAATAAGCCGCTTTTTAAAGCGGCTTCGCCTCCTGTCTGCTGCATTTATGAATAAATAATTCGAGTAGCTGCTGCATCCTGTAATCAAATTTCCCCATTTCTTCCGGGTGAAATTGTGTCCCCATAATAAGTCCATCGTCACTTTCGTAAGCTTCCACCACACCGTCCTGTGACGTTGCGACACATTTTAGGCCATTTCCCAGTCTCCCCAAACCTTGATGATGGAAACTGTTGACAAGCATTTCTTCTGCCTGCAGTATGTTGTACAGAGTGCTATCCTTATTAATTTTTATTTTATGTTTCAGTCTTGTCCGTTCCCCTTTATCTAGATGGTCTAGTGCCCCTGGTATTTCCGATCCGATATCCTGGATCATGGTGCCTCCGAGTGCCACATTAATCAGATGAGAACCTCTGCATATGCCAAATAATGGTTTTTTCTGCTGGGTGGCTTCTTTTACAATCATCAAATCACCTTCGTCGAGCTTAGGTGTTGACAAGGCCAGCTTTGGATGCGGCTCCTCGCCGTAAAATGATGGGTGGATATCATTTCCCCCGGTAAGCAAAAATCCATCGCACATGGATACCCAGATTTTAGATAATTCTTCATTAGCCAGCGGAAGCACAATCGGGATGCCGCCCGCTCTTTTTATGGCTTCCGAATAACTTATATATAAGGTGAAGCTTACATTATTGCGAACCATTTCTACGTTGCATGTAAGCCCAATGACAGGTTTATTATCGATCATGGTGCAGCCCCCAATCTTTTTGTGTGATTAATGGTTACACCCATGTATACCCGCTATTGCCCCTTCTTTAATCCTGGTACATGGTGACAGGAAAATAAAAAAAACAAGCAAGCCCCGGGCCTGCCTGTAAAAAAATTAATAGGTGGAATATACGTTTTCACATTCTTCTGCTGTCGGTTCATAAAAACAATGTAATTTGTATCTCGCTACCAGCGGCTGATCATACCATGTGGCGGGACAATCCCCCTCTGGCCGAAAATACCAGAGACTGTATTTGGACGGCCAGATCCGCTCACCCTGTATCGCTCTCCTGGCAAGGCCCCTTTCCCTCTCCCTTGCTTTTTGGTAAAAGTAGCCATGCTGCACAGCTTCAAAGGCATGGGGCTGATAGATCATTTGGGGAATCGTTCGAAGTCCCCTAAAGTCAGAACAGTTGGCCCTGATTCTGTTAATGCCGACATTGCCCACCATTAGCATCCCTTGAACGCCTTCTCCTTCAGCTTCCGCCCTCAAAAGCCGGGCAAGCAAATCGATGTCGGACTCTCTTGCTTTTACAACAGCCATCTTGCCTTCACCTCCCAGTATCGTCACATGGTTATCATATTGCCCATTGGGATAATTGTTGACGATGGCGCAAAACAATCATCTGCCAAATAATTTTCGGGCTTTGGCAGCATTATCTTCCGGTGTCCAATAAGCCAGAGGTTCTTGATGGAGTACATGAAAAAAATTGATATCGCTTGTACCGAGCATGCCCATGGATAACCTGGGAATAAGTCGCAGACGCAATGGCTGTCCGATATCGGAGCTGCCGGAATCCAATGACATATTAAAGCTCGAGAATCCCTCTTTCTCCAGCATGGCAAACAAGTTTTTCAACGTATGGGCAAGATGGGACCAGTCTGTATCATCTACATCTCCGAACCCGTATCTCTCATGAATGGTTCCAATAAAATCACAATGGCTTTTTGGGGAGAATGCATGGATCCACTTTACGTTTCCTTTTTCGCCCACCCAGCGCTCACCCCCGTCTTTCTCAAGTTCAAAAAGCTTTGTAAAGTAACTTTTTCCCGTTTGTTGTTGAAATTGAAGGTCTTTTTCTTGGATGAGGGTCTGGGAGTTTGTTGGGTGCTCCGACACAATAACGTGCAGATGGGGATGCAGGATGCTGCCTCCGGAAGCAGGCAGATAGTTCCAGTTAATGGAGGCATAAGCCGCTTTTGGATCGGTTTCCAACACTTTATTTATGTATATTTGAGCTGCCTTGAGTGCATCTTCAATCATGGCAGGCGTAAACTCGCTAAGCTTCACATAATGACGGCCGGAGAATACGGCAACCCCATTATGCTTGCTATATGGGAAAAGGTTCGGAAACAATACGGCTTCACCAACTTTGATCCGGCCCTCCTCCGCAATGTTATTTGGAAATAAAGGTGTCATGAAATAAATGTTCTCCGGGCAAAAAGGGCAATTGCTTCCTCCTGTCTCCATGGCTTCTTTGGAATATTCCGTCGGGACCGGGCGCAAACCGGGATCGAAGACAATTCGAGAGGTTTCTCCTGTCAATGGATCAAATCTGATTTCAGTTTTTCTTTCAATCAAGCCGCCTTTCCCATCATAAAATTGGAACCACTCTTCTTCCTTCCTGAAAGTGATCTCCATGCCATAACCTCCTCCTTTTAGACGAATATATCATTTATCCTGCTATAAGTCTGTATTTTCAATCAATTCATAGAGAATCGTCCAATTCTAGGATAATTGGGCAATGGTCGCTGCCCATCACATCACAGTGAATTTTGGAATCAAGGAGATGGGGAGTCAAGCGCTCGGAAACAACAAAATAGTCGATTCTCCAGCCGATGTTTCTTTCCCTGACCTTATTCATATATGACCACCACGTATAAGCCCCTTCTTCCTCCGGGTAAAAATGCCGATGAGCATCCACAAAGCCGTTTGAAAGGAGAGCGGAAAACTTCATCCTCTCTTCCTCCGTAAAACCCGAATTGCCCCTGTTTGATTTAGGGTTTTTTAAGTCAATCTCTTTGTGGGCAACGTTCAGATCTCCGCACACCACCACCGGTTTCTTTTTATCCAGGGTTTTGATATGATCCAGCATTTCATCCTCCCAGTACAGCCGGTAACCAAGTCTTGCCAAATCCCTTTGAGAATTGGGTGTATAAACCGTTACCAGGAAAAAATCCTGGAATTCCAATGTAATGATCCTGCCTTCCGGTTGATCATTCCGGTCCCCCACTCCATAACGAACCGATATCGGTTTAACTTTTGAAAATACCGCTGTGCCGGAGTAACCCTTTTTCTCTGCGTAATTCCAGTACTGGCTGTACCCTGCAAAATCCAGATCTATTTGCCCTTCCTGAAGCTTCGTTTCCTGGATGCAGAATATATCGGCATTTACCTGATCAAAGTAATCTTTAAATCCTTTTTTGACACATGCCCTTATGCCATTTACATTCCAAGATACAATTTTCATGTTGATCTCCTCCTCATCCTTTTGCTTTCCTGCAATACAAAAACTGCCCTCCATCAAGGGCAGTCCATGATCAGTTGTTTATTCGCTCCATCACCCAGTCATATGGCGTCTCCTGGTATACATAATAATTCAGCCAGTTGGAGAAAAGCAAATGGCTGTGAGATCGCCATGTATTCACCGGCTGTCTTGTTTGATCGTTATCCGGAAAATAATTTTTTGGAGGCTCAATCTCCATGCCTTTCTTCATATCCCGCTCATATTCCTGTGCAAGCGTATATGTATCATATTCCAGGTGGCCGGTAATCATAATGAATCTTTCATCCTTAGAGGTGATAATGAAAGGGCCCGCTTCCCCATGTGACAGCAGCCTGAGGCCGGTATGCCCAAGGATCTGCTCTTGGCTGACAGACGTATATCTGGAATGCGGCGCCAAAAAGTAATCATCAAAGCCCCTGACAAGCTTAACCGTAGGGTCCGTAATTTGATGTTTATAGATTCCCGAACATTTGGCAGGCAATGCGTACTTTCCAATTCCGTAGTGGTGATAAAGCGCCGCTTGGGCTCCCCAGCATATATGCATGACGGATGTGACATGTTCTTTTGTCCAGTCCATAATATCCTTCAGTTCATCCCAATAATTTACCTGTTCAAACTGCAGATGTTCGATTGGAGCCCCTGTGATGATCATGCCATCATAATATTTGTCCCTGATAGAAGAAATGGTCGTGTAGAATTGGTCCAAATGTGTTTTGCTTACATTTTTGGATTCATGGGTTTCCATATGAAGAAATGAAACATTTACCTGAAGTGGGGTATTTCCGAGAAGCCTGAGGAGCTGTACCTCCGTCTTTTCCTTCTCTGGCATCAGATTCAAAATGAGTATATTCAACGCCCTTATATCCTGGGCACTGGCCCGTTCTTCGTCCATTACAAAAATCTTTTCACTTTCCAATACTTCCCGAGCCGGCATTTGTTTGGGAATATTGATCGGCAATGGAATCCCTCCCCGCTAAAAGTTGATAAATGATATTATAGAATTGATTGAGAATTTCGGCAATGGTTTAATGCCAAAAAATTAACCCTTGCACATAGGCTGGATGGATGCGCGTATATCATTCAAGATGAACGTAAGCAAATAAAAGGATGCAAATATAGGAGGAAAGCCATGAATGGACAGAGGCTCCTGATGACCATGATTGCCGGTGCCATGCTGATCGCGGCATGCAGCAACGATCGAGTGAAAGAAAATGATGAGGCGAAGGAGAGCGTCGGTCAGACTCATGCCATTGCTGAAGAAGATACATACGAACGGCTAGCAAGATTAAAAAATGACGAACTTGATTCTGCCCCTCTTGAGATGACTTCCTATGCCGGCATCGTTGATGCAGACCTTCACAAACCGTCAAGGACACGATTTGCGGTCAACAGTAAATTCACCATATCAGGGTCAGTCAAAAAGCATGATCAGCTAAAAAGCACCCATGCCTGGATCAAGGTTAGATTGAAAGAGAGCAGCAATCGGCATGATGAAATGGATTATTATGCAAAATTAAATAACGGACGCTTTAAGCAGTCAGTCCAGCTCTTTAATGGTGAAGGTGCATATGAAATCCAAGTCTTGCTGCCCAGTACGGATAAAGAAGATTATTATACAGAACTGGCTGCCTT
>DATBUB010000212.1:0-7974 GCA_036516555.1 Bacillaceae bacterium | reverse complement strand
CAATGGAATGGCCAAGGAAGGCAAGACCTATGAGGATATCGTGCGGCATTACTACCGGGATATCCACATCTCCAACATGGATTCCTACTTCGATACAAAGGTTGCTGCAAGCCGATAAGCGGGTGCCCTGTGGGGTGCCTTTTTTTCTGGAATTGTTTGTTGCCTGGAATTGTGTTGGTGCCAGGCACCCAAACAACCAGACACCCCAAACAACCAAGAAAAAATAAAAAAGTTTCCTTTAGAATGCATACTATTTCGCATTTGTCGAAAAATAAGGAGTGATTTTCTCATTTTTAAGTATATTATTCTGCCTTTCTGTTCAAAATGATGGCAGAGGTGATGAAAATGAGAGAGGAAGAAAAGAAACGATCTTCTCAAATCAGCAAGTTTTTCAAAAAGCGGTGGGTGTTCCCGGCAGTTTATCTTGTCAGTGCTGCATTGCTCATTTCCATGTTGGTATGGTACCAACAGTCCGGAACGGATACAGTCAAGGATCCTAAAATGACGGACGAAGGCAAGGATGTAACAGGTAAGGCAAAAAATCCTGTTATGGAAGTAAACCGTTCCTTCGAAACAGTTGCCATGCCGGTCAAGAATGAGGACAACGTAGAATATGTAACGCAATTTTTCGACCCGGATGCATCAGCTGAAGAACAAGCTGCTGCACTTATCGTCGATGGAACGCAATACCGCCCAAATATGGGACTGGATATTGCCATGAAAGACGGCAAGGACTTTGAAGTTTTGGCGGCCCTAAGCGGCAAGGTCATTACTGTCCGCCAGGATACTCTGCTTGGCAATGTCATTGAAATCGAGCACGAAAAAGGAATTTTAACAGTCTATCAATCAGTCAAGGATTTCAAAGTAAAAGTCGGTGATGAGGTCAAGCAGGGGCAGGCCATTGCCACATCGGGCACAAGCCAGCTGAACAAAGAGGCCAAGATCCATGTCCATTTTGAAATCAGGAAAGACAACGAAGCTTTAAACCCGCTCGATTATTTCGGGCAGCCTTTCACAGCCCTTGAAGGGGCTCCGTCAGAGCAGGATGAGATGTCCGGACAGCTCGAAAAAAAGGACGGCAAAGAGGCATCCGATGAGTCTGACACGGAAGAAACCGATATGCAGGAGCATTCCAACCCATCTGAGGATGCAGACGGCCAGTAATCCTAGGACAGGCTGGGGGAGTCCCCTTAAGTGGGGTACAAGTCAAAACAGGTATCTGAACCTGTCCCCAAAAAGCCTGTCCCCCAAAGAGACAGCCCCTTTCCGGGCTGTCTCTTTCTTTTTCGCCACCAATGACACCTGTATGACATATTTCTCGGGAAATAAAATGACAATTTATTTTCCGCAGGGGAGCTTTGCCCAAAAGGCCGAGCCTCCCTTGTCCTTATTATGCAATTCGTGCATATATCCTCCCTCGTACAAATAAGATGTTACAAAATAAACAAATAAAGAGAGTGTTTGAGGTGAGGAATCGTTTTTAGAAAAAATACACATTCAGTTATAGATATGATTTCATCTCCGCAATGTGGGAGGCTGGCTTCCAAGCCCGCTTTCTGCCGCTGACTATAGGCGGAAACAACAACTCCGCAAGAGCGGTCCCAGTATTTTTATAGAAAAATAACGAGTCTCATTTCACACTCCTCACATCCATTTCAGGGAGGGCGAGAGGTGTGCACGATTACATCAAAGAGCGGACAATCAAGATCGGGAATTATATCGTGGAGACGAGAAAAACAGTTCGCGTGATAGCGAAGGAGTTTGGCGTATCCAAAAGCACGGTGCATAAAGATTTGACGGAACGTTTGCCGGAAATAAATCCTGACTTGGCTACGGAAGTCAAAATGATACTGGATTACCATAAATCCATCCGGCATTTGCGCGGAGGGGAAGCCACAAAACAGAAATATAAAAAAGAAGAAGAAATGCAAAGCGGAACGGCAAAATAAGGAGTTAAAGGGAGGCGGAGTGCCTTCCTTTTCTCTTTGAGGATAAATTTACGAAAAAAACTTAGAAATAATGTCAATATTTGCTGGGAACTCATTCCTTTTACATAGTTGGTTATGATAAAATTAACAATTAGGGATATCAAACAATCAGGACTTTTTTCATATAAGATATATAATATTTGAAAGTAGGGATTTAGGGATGTTTGCAAAGGATATTGGTATTGATTTGGGGACAGCGAACGTGCTGATTCATGTCAAAGGACAGGGAATCGTATTGAACGAGCCATCCGTTGTGGCCATTGATCGAAACAATAACAAAGTACTTGCGGTGGGTGAAGAAGCAAGGCGAATGGTAGGGCGTACGCCTGGGAACATTGTGGCAATCCGCCCGCTGAAAGACGGAGTAATCGCCGATTTTGATGTAACAGAGGCGATGCTGAAGCATTTCATCAACAAATTGAATGTAAAAGGCTTTTTATCGAAACCAAGAATCCTGATTTGCTGCCCGACAAACATTACAAGCGTTGAGCAGAAAGCCATCAGGGAAGCGGCAGAAAAAAGCGGGGGTAAAAAGATTTACTTGGAGGAAGAACCAAAGGTGGCAGCAATCGGTGCCGGAATGGATATTTTCCAGCCAAGCGGAAACATGGTGGTAGATATCGGAGGCGGAACAACAGACGTTGCGGTTCTGTCCATGGGTGATATCGTTACATCCGCTTCCATTAAGATGGCCGGAGACAAGTTTGACAGTGAAATTTTGCAATATGTGAAAAAACAATATAAACTGCTGATCGGCGAAAGAACGGCTGAAAATATTAAAATCAACATCGGAACCGTCTTTCCGGGTGCCCGCAACGAGGAGATGGATATTCGCGGACGCGACATGGTCACGGGCCTACCAAGGACAATTACCGTCAATTCAAACGAGATTGAAGAAGCCCTTCGTGAATCCGTGGATGTCATTGTCCAAGCGGCGAAGAACGTATTGGAAAAAACCCCGCCGGAGCTTTCTGCCGATATCATTGACCGCGGAGTCATTCTGACAGGCGGAGGAGCACTCCTTCACGGAATTGACAGCCTCCTTGCTGAAGAACTGAAGGTTCCGGTCTTGATCGCGGATGAACCAATGGACTCTGTTGCAACCGGTACGGGGATCATGCTGGAGAACATGGACCGTATTGCAAAGCGCAATTACATCTAAAGAGGGACAAGTTCAAAAGGGACAGGTTTCTTCCGATAATAAGGATAGAACAGCCATAAACAGGCTTATGAGGTGAAGGATTATGATGCGGGGTTTTTATACAGCGGCTTCCGGGATGTTTGCCCAGCAAAGGCGTACGGAAATGCTGACAAATAATATGGCCAATGCCAACACTCCAGGATACAAGGCGGACCAGTCTTCTGTCCGTGCCTTTCCGGAGATGTTGCTGCGGAGATTCGATGCTCCGTCTTCCCAAGCAGGCGGACGGGTGGCTTTGCCAATGAATAGATTGGTCGGTTCTTTGAATACCGGCACATACCTTCAGGAAGTATCACCCCGCTTTACGCAGGGTGACCTGAGGCAGACAGACCGCCAAACCGATCTTGCCTTGACAGATGCAGCTGGAGGAACTGTATTTTTCACAGTGGACCAAAATGGTGACACCAAGTATACGAGAAATGGGAGCTTCACCCTTGATCCGGAAGGACTGCTGACCACAGGAAGCGGCTGGCCTGTTCTTGACGAAAACGGCAATCGCATCCGGCTTGCGAGCGACCAATTTACGGTGGACTCCAATGGCGTAATCCGAGAAGGCGGGGCAGAAGTGGCCAGGCTGAGAATTGCTGTTGCCGATAATCCGCTCGAACTCATTAAAGAGGGCAGCGGGTTGTACCGGACAGAGGACGGTAACGCACTGCCGGCTGCCAACCAAAATGCCCAGTATAGTGTATCACAGGGTTTTGTTGAAGGCTCCACAGTGGATGTTTCGCGATCGATGACGGACATGCTGGCGGCTTACAGAACGTTTGAAGCAAATCAAAAGATTCTTCAGGCCTATGACCGCAGCATGGAAAAAGCGGTCAATGAAATAGGACGGGTCAATGGCTAGAGTGATAGGTTACGCAGTGAGCAGGAGGCTGTAATATGAACAGATCAATGACGGTAGCAGTAAATACACTTAATCAGCTGCAAAAACAATTTGATATGGTGAGCCATAATATAGCCAATGTCCAAACAACCGGCTTCAAGCGGCGGAATGTTTCATTTACCGAAATGATGGTTCAGCAGATCAACAATCAGCCCAGCCGCCTAAACGAAATCGGCAGGCTTACACCGTTTGGCATAAGGCAGGGTGTGGGTTCCATGATCGAAAAGAATACCATGGTACTGGCGCAGGGGTCTCTAAAGACGACCGATCGCCCGCTGGATATTGCCTTTACGAAGGAAAACCAATTTTTAAAGGTTCTTGTGCAGGATAATGGCACTTCCGCTGTCAGGTTTACCCGCAATGGCGCCCTGTATGTTACACCTACAGGAAACAACGAACTGATGCTTGTTACGCAGGATGGACATCCGGTTCTGGATGAGAATGAGAATATGATTATTTTTTCTGATCAACATAAGGAATATGCCATCTCAAAAGATGGAACATTTCAGGCACGTACAGAAAACGGAAATGTGATAGCGGCCAGCCTTGGAATCATCGCTCTCAACAAGCCTCAATTTATGGAGCAAAAAGGTGATACGCTTATCGGGCTTCCGGATAACCTGGATCCGGCAGTGGACCCCGCTTCCATTTATACGGAACTGACAGGAGGAGTGCTGAGAAGTGATATTTCCATCCAGGGGGGAGCGCTGGAAAACTCCAATGTTGATTTAAGCAAAGAAATGACGGATCTGATCCAGCTTCAACGATCGCTGCAATTCCAGTCCCGTTCCATTACGGTGGCAGATCAAATGATGGGATTGGTGAACGGAATCCGCTGATTTATGATACAATGGTTTGCGGCAAGACACTTTTTCAGGAAACATCTGACGAAACGCACAGGCTTACGGCAATCTTGAACAGTGGTAAAGGGGTTTTTCACATGATGGCGAAAGAAATCAGCCGGGATGAAGCGCAGACAAGAGAACAGATAAAAAATCAAAAACGGGAGAAAAAAGCCAAACGTGAATCATCTGCATCCAAGCGGATCAGAATCAGGCTTATTCCCATCTGGCTTCGGGTCCTGCTTGTAATCGTATTTACTGCTGTCAGCCTTGCTGCCGGGGTTATGGTCGGTTACGGGGTGATCGGTGACGGCAACCCGAAAGATGCGCTGAAAAAGTCCACTTGGACCCATATCGTTGATATTGTAACCGAGAAAAAATAAAGGAAGGCCATAAGCCTTCCTTTTTCGCATGTTTCCGATAAAATAAGAATGAACATTACATATGGGAGGAATACAAATGCTTACCATCGATCAAATAAAAGAAATCATCCCTCACCGCTATCCGTTCCTGCTTGTGGATAGGATTCTTGAGATAGAAGAGGGAAAAAGAGCGGTGGGGATTAAAAACGTCACTGCAAACGAAGAATTTTTCAATGGCCATTTTCCGGATTACCCGGTCATGCCCGGTGTCCTGATTGTCGAAGCACTTGCACAGGTTGGGGCAACTGCCATGCTCATCAAGGAAGAAAACCGCGGGAAAATCGGATTTTTCACCGGAATCGACAACTGCCGTTTTAAACGCCAGGTAAAGCCCGGAGATCAGCTGCGTCTGGAAGTGGAAATGACCCGGGTGAAAGGCCCCATCGGTAAAGGGAAAGGAATCGCAACCGTGGACGGAGAGCTTGTCTGCGAAACCGAAATGATGTTTGCATTAAAGTAATACGGTGAGAACTGCAGGGTACAAGGTGGGAACTGCCGCCTTGTGCTTTTTTATGCCAAAAATTTTTTGATGGTTTTTCTGGATTTTGGGGAAGCTATGGACAGACCAATGAGGTCTTTTTCACCATGAAAATAAGAAAGGAGCTTAACCAAATGAATGTAAAGCTAACAAAGCTTATTGGCGCAGCCGCATTGTCATCTTTCCTTTTGGTTGGTTGCGGGAACGACGACCAGAACCCTCCTCCGCCGGATGACAATAACAACAACAACGGAGTTATCGAAGACAACAATGGCTTGAACGATGACGACGGCAACAACGGGCCAAATGATGGAATGAACGGAAACCTCAACGGAAACGGCAACAACGGTGGCAACGGCAACAACGGAGGTAATGGCGGCAACGGCGGTATGGGTGGTAATGGCGGCGGCGGAGATAACGGAAACGGCATCAACGGCAACAATGCCGGCGTTGACGACGATAACAACGATAACAACCCTTAATAAACAGAAAACAGACCAGTCCGCAATCAAGCGAGTTGGTCTGTTTTTTTATTGGGTATGTAAGAGTGCAGGTTCAGCCTCTTCGCATACGAGAGACAGGCTGCTTCGTAACCATTCTGTTCTGAAATTCCTTAAGCAACTCTTCTCCCCCATATCCTTCTTTTATCAGGTCATCGAGAAGCATTTCTGCATATTCATTCCGCCTTTTGCTCAGCTTCCCTTTAAAAAGAACACTGATGTGATTTGTCAAACGGCTGATTGAATGTACTTTTACCGTGAAGGGGGCGGGATCATTTGCTGCATGGGTGATGATGACTCTAATTTCAGAGGGCTCTTTCTTTTCTTTATATTCATGAAAATACTCTTCGTACGAATCATCAACCAGCGCCTCGATGATCCACGTGGCATCTTCGTTTTCTTTATTGATGATCAGTCCATCTTCCAGAGGAATATCTTTAATGTTTTGGTCTTCAATCATTTGAAGGGCAACGATTTTAAACGTTTTCAAATCAGTCTCCTCCGCTCATGTCATTTAGTAAAATTATAACATCTTTTCAGGAGTTATGCGTTTTCAAACATTTTCTGAAAAAGTGAAAATTAGGTGGCTTTATGTTTTTCGTCATTTTATCCCAGTTAAAATGCCATTTTCTATAGTGAAAAGACGATTTTCAAAGAAAAAAGGTATAGAAAACATACTTTTGTCCATTTTACTGTATGCCAAATTTACTATACGCTAAACATACCTCTCAAAAAGGAGTTGAAAAAATGATCAATCAGGTCACGCTGGTGGGAAGGCTTACAAAAGATCCCGAGCTGAGGTACACCTTGGAGGGCAAAGCGGTGCTTAACATTACACTGGCCCTCAACCGCCATTATAGAAATGCGAAAGGAGAGTTTGATGCGGATTTCGTCTTATGTACCCTATGGAACAAAACAGCTGAAAATACGGCTAAATACTGTGCGAAGGGTTCCATCATCGGCATTATGGGCAAAATCCAGACAAGAAATTATGAAAACCAGGATGGCAAAAAGGTGTATGTAACCGAAGTGGTGGCCGACTCGGTAAAATTCATGGGAGGAAGGCAAGCGGAAGAACCGAAGAAGGAAAAGGAAGAGATGGAGCTTCCGTTTTAGTGCATTGTGGACCTTAGGAGGTGAACAATTGAAAACCGACCGGAAAGGAGATTCTCTGGAGCGTCTCATTGGAGACCTCATCTTCAAGCTGGGAAAAGCCAATCAGCAAATACACTGCTTGTCCAAGCGAGTCAGCCATCTCGAACATACCCTCCGGGATGATCGCCATGATCCCTTCACTCACTCCAAATCACTGAATTTCCCCAGAAAAATGTCGCAATAACAAGCGTCCGTCCGCTATCCCCATGATTACCTGATTACGCCATAGATCCGCCGGAAATCATGCAAAAAAATGTGAAAGCAAATTGGATGTGGTTTTAAGCGCTGCATGCTGTTCTGTCAATCTATGGCATCCCCGCACCATCCCCTCCCTAATAGCAAGGCTGTCCCGAACAACGGATCGGGGCGGCCTTTTTTTCATTGTGCGGGAGTTGTGTTGGTGTCTGGCCTTGAATTGTGTTGGTGCCTGGCACCGGAGCAATTCAGATACAATTCAGAATCGTGTCTAAGTTGAGCTGGTGCCAGGCACCCGTGCAAC
>DATBUB010000211.1:0-2703 GCA_036516555.1 Bacillaceae bacterium | reverse complement strand
GCTATTGGGCTTTCTAGCTAAAGTCGGAGGCGGGCTGATCCATATCCTGCTTGTCATTGCAGCCATTATTTTCGTCATCAACCTTGTAACAGGCAGAAAGACGCATTAACCAAAGGGGCTATCCAGAAAGTCAGTGAAGATTGATTTTCTGTGATAGCCCCTTTCTATGTATGAACGTGTAAAAATAGTTCAACCAAAAAACGATATGATGAGCCTGTTGCTCTCCGTTCCGGGCTCGCTTTCCGTGGGCATGCTTATGCCTCCTCAGCCGCTCCGTCTTGTGTGGCCTCAAGGCTCCTATCATTCCACAGATCTGCCCTGCAATCAATATCAAGCAGCAGGCTGAAATATTCATCATAAGAAAAAGTATCGTATTTAACAGTCTTCTGCTGCTTCATTTTGAGACTTAGCGGATAACACTTTTTTCATTACTTATCCATTACAAGAACCATGTCGATATGAGGGATTCCATCTTCCAGGTACACATCTGAGACAGCCTGAAAACCAAAGGAACCATAGAACCGGCGCAAATATTCCTGAGCCTGAATTTTTACAGTCCTGTCTTCCGTGTTTTCGCGAATGAATTCCAAAGCCCTTGACATCAGTTCCAAGCCAAGCCCTCTTTTACGATAATCTTTGCTGACGATCACCCTGCCAATGGAAGCCTCCGGGTATGTTGTCCCCTTTGGCAATATTCGGAGGTAAGCAGCCACCTTATCCCCATCCTGCAAAAATAAATGCCTTGAAACAAAATCATGACCGTCCACTTCAGGATAAGGGCACTCCTGCTCTACCACAAAAACATTCACCCTTTCCTGCAAAATTCGATATAATTCTACATTGGTCAATTCCTCAAACGTTTTAAGCTTCCATTCCATATCTCTTCACCCAAGTTTTCTTTTTACGCATTTTTATTCGCATTACAAAAGTAATTATACACAATATAAGCCGGAAATCATGCAATTTTTTCTCACCAGCTTCTGGAATAACTCAAAAGGCAGCCCCTATAGAGCTGCCCCATTGTCTTTACGTAAAATATTCAATTTTCGCTTTAGGAAAGAACGATTCAATGTACTGAGAAAGAGTCTCTTTCATTTCCGCTTCTTCATCTTTAGGGTAGATGTATTTCCCAATCCCATATTTCCCCCATTTATAGCGCCGCTTTTCTTCATCAAGCTCCAGCTTCGTCATGGGGTAGTTTTTCTGAATGACCTTTTTTGCCGGCTTGGTAAAGCGGTGCTGAATGAGTTCAAACGTGACTCCGTCCTTTGCTTCTTCGTCCAGCTCTTTGCTCAGCTGCTCAAATAATTTTTTATAACCTTCCTTCCAGCCATCAAACAAATAGATCGGGGCAATAATAAATCCAAGAGGATAGCCGGCTTTTGCAACCTTTCCTGCCGCCTCGATCCTTTCATGGAGGCGGGATGTTCCCGGCTCAAAATATTTAATGACATAATCTGCATTCATGCTGAAACGAAAACGGGTCTTCCCGTTATGTTCCGCATCCAGTAGATGGTCCACATGCTGGAACTTCGTCACAAAACGGAGCCGTCCGAGATCCGTTTTTCCAAAGTATTCAATCGCCCTTTTTAACGTGTGGGTCAAATGGTCAATGCCAACAATGTCTGACGTACAGGAAGCTTCAAATCGGGTGATTTCTGGCGCCCGCTCTTCCATATACTTTTTTGCCGAATCAAAGATATCTTCCACATTGACATAAGTGCGGATATACGGCTTTGTCCCCATGGTGGTCTGAAGATAACAATAATGGCAATGGCCCATGCATCCTGTAGCAAACGGGATGGCGTATTCCGCCGAAGGTTTTGATGTATCAAACTTCAGTGTCTTCCTCAAGCCCACTACGAGAGTGGATTTCGCAATCCTATACTTTTGGAAGTCGTTTTCTCCTGGAAGATTCCGGATTTGGTTATGGGATGTGGTGTATCGAATTTCAATATCCATATCCCTGAATTTTTTAAATAATTCCTCTCCAAGCGGATAATCAAGTGCCTTGGGCTCAAAATAAACAAGCTGGGGCACAAACGGTTTTACCATTCTTGCTTCCCCCCTTAATAATCAATGGCGCCAAAATAATAATTGTATGCCGCTTCCGCTTCCTCCTCAGACCTGTACACAGCAAGCTCATCGGTCAGCGGATAATAGGTTTCATATAGAAAGACCGCCAGCTGCCCGGGATTATCCGGATCGTTGACAACAGCTGCTTCCTGAATATTGGCCACATTTTGTGTATGCGGATTTCGGTAAATGACATATACGATTTCTCCCGGTACATAAGAAGCATCAAAGATATCCATGGCTCACACTCCTTTTCCTACAGTCTGCTCCAATCACTGCGGACTATGTCGAAAAAACGCCGGATGTTTTTGGAAATGGAATGTTTTTATAGGAAAATAAGCGTGAGAAATATAGCCATTTACTATAGTTGTTTGGAACTTACATAAAATAAATAGATTTTTTCCCAATGAAAGGCTTTACAAAATAGGACATTTCCTTTTAAACTCGTAATAACAGCTTCGAAGTTCATGCTGAATTTACAATATTTTATAAATTATTGAGGATTTCAGCATGTTTTGTTAATATGAGAATCCTAAAATTTGAAAAAATATATTGTATTCGTAATGGGATTGTAATATTATACATATGAGTAAGACCTTTCCCTTTCTATATTTGATATATTGGTAT
>DATBUB010000210.1:0-13530 GCA_036516555.1 Bacillaceae bacterium | reverse complement strand
AGTCGTGGTCAAAAACAAGTTTACTTTTGATGATGCCGGTTTTGCCGTGTTGGCTGTCCTGTATATCGGCATCGGCTTTTATTATTTTATCCAGACCCGTGAAGCAGGGCTCGTATTTCTCTTTTATGCACTGGCTGTGGTTTGGGTGACGGATTCAGGTGCATATTTTATCGGCAGGGCAATGGGAAAACACAAGCTCTGGCCGGATATAAGCCCAAATAAAACGGTGGAAGGGGCAATAGGCGGAATTGTCTGTGCCCTTGCAGCGGCTGCACTGTTTGCCGCTTTTGCCGATTTGGACATCCCTTTCCCTAAATTGATGATTGTCACCGTTATCCTATCCATCTTTGGACAAATAGGGGATTTGGCGGAATCAGCGCTTAAGAGGCATTATGGAGTCAAGGATTCAGGAAATATCATGCCTGGCCATGGAGGAATCCTTGACAGGTGTGACAGCTGGCTTTTCGTGCTGCCGCTCCTTCATTTTCTGCACGTACTGAATGGCTGAAAATTGCATGGCCTATGGGAGTGAAATGATTTGAAACATATCAGTTTGCTTGGAGCCACGGGTTCAATTGGGACCCAGACGCTCCAGATCATCCGGGACAACCCGGATTGCTTTAAGCTTACCGCTTTTTCGGCAGGGAAAAACATGAGGCTGACCAGAAAAATCATAGCAGAATTTCAACCCGAGTTTGTATCTGTACTCGACAGGGAGGATTATGAGTCGCTTAGGTCAGAGTTTCCTTCAGGGCCGGTTTTTTCATACGGTGAAGATGGTTTGACAGAAGCTGCCGTCCACCCAAAAGCGGACATTCTTCTGAATGCAGTGATAGGCAGCGTGGGGCTATATCCAACATTGCAGGCGATTAAAGAAAAGAAAACAATCGCATTGGCAAATAAAGAAACGTTGGTCACCGCGGGTCATCTTGTCATGGAAGCGGCAAAAGAATATCAGGTGCCGATCCTGCCGGTTGACAGTGAGCACTCAGCCATTTTCCAGTGTCTCCAAGGAGAGGATTCCTCAGCCATCGCCAGGCTGATCGTTACTGCCTCTGGAGGCAGTTTCCGGGACTATTCCAGAGAAGATTTGAGGACTGTCACACTTGAACAGGCATTAAACCACCCGAATTGGTCTATGGGTTCCAAAATTACCATAGATTCTGCTACAATGATGAACAAAGGGCTGGAAGTGATCGAAGCCCATTGGCTGTTCGATCTGCCCTACGAGCAAATAGAAGTACTGCTGCACCGTGAAAGCATCATCCACTCCATGGTCGAATTCCATGACAGCAGTGTCATGGCGCAGCTGGGGACACCAGATATGAGGGTTCCCATCCAGTTTGCGCTGACGTACCCTTCCCGGCTGCCTATGGAATCGCCAAACAGGCTGAATCTGGCCGAAGTGGGAAAGCTTCATTTCGAAAAAATGGATATGGACAGATTCCGATGCCTCCGATATGCCTATGAATCAGGTTTGGCGGGCGGTACTTTGCCTACGGTGCTGAATGCCGCGAATGAAGAAGCAGTCGATGCTTTTCTTAAAGGGAAGATATCGTTCCTTCAAATAGAGGAATTGATTGAAAAAGCACTCGAGAGGCATACTTGTATCAGTCATCCGGATCTCGAAACCATTCAGGCTGTTGATGGGGAGACAAGGACATATATCCGCTCACTCTTCTAAAAAGGTGGTTAGTCATTTGAATACAGTGATATCCTTCATAATCATATTTGGAGCACTTGTATTTTTTCATGAGCTGGGACATTTTATATTTGCAAAACGCGCCGGCATTTTAGTGCGTGAGTTCGCCATCGGATTTGGCCCCAAAATATTTTCCTACACCAAAGAGGAAACAACGTATACCATCAGGCTCCTGCCAATCGGAGGTTTTGTCAGAATGGCTGGCGAGGATCCTGAAATGGCGGAAATCAAACCGGGCCACAGGGTGGGTCTCCTGATTGATTCTGACGGTATCGCAAAAAAGATCATCATGAACGGAAAAGACCGTTTTCCCAATGCGATTACGGTTGAAGTAGAATCCGCCGATCTTGAGCATGGCCTCTATATTAAAGGATACGAAGATGGGGAGGATGAAGTCTTAAAGACTTATTCCCTTTCCAGGGAAGCAGTCATTGTGGAAGACAGGACTGAAACCCAAATAGCACCATGGGATCGGCAGTTCGCTTCCAAAAAGCTTGGTGCGAGGGCGATGACCATATTTGCCGGGCCTATGATGAACTTTGTTTTGGCCATTGTCATTTTCACCATTATCGGAATCGTGCAAGGTGTTCCGGTGGATGATCCCAAAGTGGGTAAACTCTCCCCGGACGGCGCTGCATTGGATGCCGGTCTCAAGCAGGGGGATCTTGTTTTGAGCATTGACGGTGCAGAGATTTCCAACTTTGAAGACATAACAGAAGTGGTCCGGAAACATCCTGATGAGGAATTGATTTTCACCATTGAACGAAACGGCAGCACAATGGACATTCCGATTACACCAAAGAGGCACCTTGCAGACGACAAGGAAATTGGCTTGATTGGCGTACAGAGTCCGTTGGACCATTCATTTATGAATGTGGCGACCCACGGCTTCAAAGAAACATATACTTGGACAATTGAAATTATCCGGCTTCTTGGAAAACTGGTAACAGGCCAATTTTCCATTGACATGCTTGCTGGTCCGGTAGGCATTTATGTATCGACAGAAGAGGTGGCGAAAGCAGGAATTTTATACTTGATGAAATGGGCAGGGCTGCTTAGCATCAACTTGGGGATCATGAATCTTCTGCCTATACCCGCACTAGACGGCGGACGGCTCCTTTTCTTTGGCGTTGAGGCGCTGCGAGGAAAGCCGATTGACCGCCAAAAGGAAGGGATGGTTCATTTCATCGGTTTTGCTTTGCTGATGCTTTTGATGATTGTAGTTACGTGGAATGACATCCAGCGATTTTTTATCAATTGATTCATATATAAAGTTGAGGTGCACGAGATGAGACAAAGCATGACCTTAATCCCCACTCTCAGGGAAGTTCCGGCAGACGCCGAAATAAAAAGCCACCAGCTTCTGTTAAGGGCTGGCTTCATCCGGCAGATTGCGAGCGGTGTATACAGTTATTTGCCGCTTGCCAACAAGACCCTGCATAAGATTGAACAGATCATCCGGGAAGAAATGGATAATGCCGGTGCAGCTGAACTGCTGATGCCGGCCATGCAGCCCGCTGAGCTGTGGCAGGAATCAGGACGCTGGTATTCCTATGGCGATGAACTGATGCGCATGAGGGACAGGCATGACCGGGAATTCGCGCTTGGGGCTACACATGAAGAAGTCATAACCAGCATTGTAAGGGACGATGTCAAGTCATACAAACGCCTGCCGCTGGCCCTTTATCAAATACAGACTAAATTCAGGGATGAAAAACGGCCCCGTTTCGGATTGCTGAGAGGGCGCGAGTTCATTATGAAGGATGCGTATTCTTTCCATACAAATAAGGAAAGCCTGGATGAAACCTATAATAAAATGTATACGGCCTATACGAATATCTTCCGCAGATGCGGCCTCGACTTCAGGGCAGTCCTTGCTGACTCAGGTGCAATCGGAGGGAAAGATACCCAGGAGTTCATGGTCCTTTCAGATATTGGGGAGGATACCATCGCATATTCCGATTCTTCTGACTATGCGGCTAACATTGAAATGGCTGAAGTAAACATCCCATATGAGAAGCCTGCCGAGGAGGCACATGCTCTCGAAAAGGTGGAAACGCCGGAGCAGAAGACGATTGGGGAAGTGTCAGGATTTTTGGATGTGGACGCCTCCAAAGTGATTAAGTCTCTTGTTTTTAAGGCCGATGATGAATATGTCATGGTTCTTGTGCGCGGCGATCATGAAGCCAATGATATTAAAGTGAAAAAAGTGCTCGGTGCGGCAAGCGTCGAATTAGCGGATCAGGAAGAGACCAAAAAGGTGCTTGGCTGCCCTGTAGGCTCCATAGGGCCTGTTCAGTCGGGACAAGACATTAAAATTGTCGCTGATTATGCCGTAGAGGCTTTAGTAAATGCCGTATGCGGAGCAAATGAGGATGGCTTCCATTATATTAATGTATCACCCGGACGTGATTTCCAAGTGGACAGCTACGCGGATATCCGGTTTATAAGGGAAGGGGATCCTTCACCTGACGGAAATGGAACCATCAAATTTGCCCGGGGAATAGAGGTTGGCCATATATTCAAGCTGGGTACGACATACAGCGAAGCCATGGATGGAACCTACCTGGATGAGAACGGAAAGACGCAGCCGTATATCATGGGCTGTTACGGTATAGGTGTTTCCCGTACGCTGTCGGCCATTGCGGAGCAGTTTAATGATGAAAATGGCCTTGTCTGGCCCAGCAACATTGCCCCGTATGATGTGCACCTTATCCCAGTGAATACGAAAGACAGCAGTCAGCTTGCTTTGGCTGAAGATTTGTATTCCCTCCTGAAAAGGGATCGCTATGATGTACTGATGGATGACCGTGCTGAAAGGCCGGGAGTCAAGTTCAAGGATTCTGATTTGATTGGTCTTCCTGTGCGTGTAACCGTAGGGAAAAAAGCAGAGGAAGGGATTGTGGAGGTAAAAGTCCGGAAAACGGGAGAAGTTCATGAAGTTTCAAAGGAACGGCTTGTGCCGCTTCTGGGGGACATTTTCCAGCAGCTTGCCGGGTTCTGATGAGATCATACATCCGCTTCTTCAAGGTACCTTCATCGGGTACCTTGATTTATTCATGGGCTGCAGCAACAGCATGATTAATAGATTGATAGAAAGGGAGGGAACCATACGTTGACAGCAAATCCAGCCGGAAAAAGAGAAAGATTTATGCTGCTCCTTCAGCAAATCGGTTTAACTGATTCGGACGTAATGCCTTTCTTGCAAAGCGGCCAAATCGAAAAACTGATTGTTGACCGGACAAACAGGGTGTGGCATTTTCATTTTTCATTTGACCGGATACCGCCCTGCTCCGTTTACTCCAGACTCTCTGCGAATCTTGAACGCTCTTTTAAGCATATCGCTCCTGTCCGGTTTACAGTCCATGTGGATAATCCAGCAGTGGATGAAGGCTTGATCCTTGATTATTGGAAGGACTGCATAAAGGAGATAGATGGCATATCTCCAATGCTGCTCAGCCTGCTGAATGAGCAGACACCGAAAGTCCAAGGTCAGAAACTGGTGGTCACCGCAAGGAATGATACAGAAGCAAGAACTCTGAAGATGAAATACGGTGAAATCATCTCGTCCATATATAGCAGTCTTGGTTTTCCGCCGTTAACACTCGATGCCGCCGTCAGGGATATCGAACAATCGAGGGAAGAATACGAGAAATTTATGGAAGCCAAAAACAAAGAAGATATAGAACGTGCCAGGCAGGCTGTTTTGGAAATGCAGCAGCTGGAGGCGGAGAAAGAAAAAAATGGCGGGAATGAACCTGCAGGCCCTCTGATGATTGGCATCACAATCAAAGATGGTGAAGAAATTCGCAGATTGGAAGACATCGTAGATGAAGAGCGCAGAGTGGCAGTAGAAGGTTATATTTTCCATGCTGAAACAAGAGAGCTCAGAAGCGGAAGAACTCTGCTGACCTTTAAAATAACTGATTATACGGATTCCATCATGGTCAAAATGTTTTCGAGGGATAAGGAAGATGCCGCCCTGTTGAATATGGTGAAAAAAGGTATGTGGGCAAAGGTGCGCGGTAGCGTACAGAACGATACTTTTGTTCGGGACCTTGTCATGATTGCCAATGACATCAATGAAATAAAGCCCAGGTCCCGTAAGGATACGGCTCCGGAAAACGAAAAGAGGGTAGAGCTTCACCTTCATTCCCCCATGAGCCAAATGGATGCCGTCTCTTCCATAAGCAACTATGTATCCCAGGCAAAAAGATGGGGGCATAAAGCCATCGCCATAACGGATCATGCAGTTGTCCAATCCTTCCCGGAAGCTTACAGTGCCGGAAAGAAAAATGACATTAAGATACTGTATGGCTTGGAAGCAAATCTTGTCAATGACGGAGTACCCATCGCCTATAACAGTGAACACAGACTCCTTGAAGAGGATGTCTTCGTTGTTTTTGATGTAGAGACCACAGGGCTTTCGGCCATATATGATACGATCATCGAGCTTGCTGCTGTCAAAATGCAGGGCGGAGAAATCATTGACCGATTTGAAAGGTTTGCGAATCCGCATCATCCCCTTTCCTCCACAACAATCGAGCTGACAGGAATAACGGATGATATGGTCAAAGATGCACCGGAAGTTTCAGAGGTGCTCCAGGATTTTCATGAATGGATGGGAGACTCCATACTTGTAGCGCATAACGCATCCTTTGATATGGGATTTTTAAATACAGGCTGCCAAAAGATCGGGATTGGAAAAATTAAAAATCCTGTCATCGATACGCTGGAACTGGGAAGATTCCTATACCCGGAATTTAAAAATCATCGCTTAAATACGCTTGCCAAGAAGTTCGATATTGAACTCACGCAGCATCACCGAGCCATTTATGATGCGGAAGCAACGGGCTATCTTCTGGCCAAAATGCTGAAGGACGCCAAGGAAAAAGATATCCTTTATCATGATCAGCTCAATGATAATATGGGAAAGGGAGATGCCTATAAAAGGGCAAGGCCGTATCATTGTACCCTGCTTGCCCAAAATGAAACCGGGCTGAAAAACTTGTTCAAGCTCGTTTCGTATTCCCATCTCAATTATTTCTACCGGGTCCCCCGCATTCCCCGTTCCCTGCTTGAAAAATACCGTGAAGGATTATTGGTGGGATCAGGATGCGATAAGGGAGAAGTTTTTGAGGCCATGATGCAGAAAGGAAAAGCCGAGGCTGAAAAAGCTGCGGAATTTTATGACTTTCTGGAAATTCACCCGAAACCGGTCTATTCCCACTTGATTGAGCTGGAACTGATCAGGGACGAACATGACTTGGAGGATATCATTAAAAATATTTCAGAGATTGGCGAAAAGCTGGATAAGCCAGTCGCAGCAACCGGGAATGTCCATTACGTAAACGAGGAAGATAAAATTTATAGAAAGATCCTCATTAGCTCGCAGGGAGGAGCCAATCCGCTCAATCGCCATCAATTGCCTGATGTCCATTTCAGGACAACGAATGAAATGCTGGACGAGTTTTCTTTCCTGGGAAAGGACACTGCGTACAGGGTGGTGGTTACGAATACGAATGCAATTGCCGATATGATAGAAGCGGTCAAACCGATAAAGGATGATCTGTATACTCCGAAAATTGAAGGCGCAGAAGAAGAAATGCGATCCATGAGCTATGAAATGGCCAAGAGCATTTACGGAGATCCGCTGCCTGAAATTGTGGAAGCCAGGCTGGAAAAGGAACTGAAAAGCATAATTGGCCACGGGTTTGCCGTCATCTATCTGATTTCGCATAAATTGGTGAAAAAGTCCCTTGATGATGGCTACCTAGTCGGTTCGCGGGGATCCGTCGGCTCTTCCTTTGTAGCGACCATGACGGAAATAACGGAGGTCAATCCGCTGCCGCCTCATTACGTCTGCCCTTCATGCAAGCATTCCGAGTTCTTCAATGACGGATCCGTAGGTTCCGGCTTTGATTTGCCAGATAAGGATTGTCCGGAATGCGGGTCGAAATACAAAAAGGACGGCCATGACATACCGTTTGAAACATTCCTTGGCTTCAAGGGGGACAAGGTTCCCGATATCGATTTGAACTTCTCCGGGGAATATCAGCCTCATGCGCATAACTATACAAAGGTGCTGTTTGGGGAGGATTACGTTTATCGTGCCGGAACGATTGGAACTGTAGCTGAAAAAACAGCTTTTGGATATGTAAAAGGATACGCACAGGATCACAACATGATGCTCCGGAGTGCCGAAATCGACCGGCTTGTCCAAGGATGCACCGGCGTGAAAAGAACGACGGGCCAGCATCCTGGGGGAATCATCGTTGTCCCGGACTATATGGAGATTTACGATTTTTCCCCGATCCAATTTCCGGCTGACGACAGCGGGTCCGAATGGAAAACCACCCATTTTGATTTCCATTCCATCCATGATAATCTGCTGAAGCTGGATATACTTGGACACGATGATCCGACGGTCATCAGGATGCTGCAGGATTTGAGCGGAGTCGATCCAAAAACGATCCCGACGGACGATCCGGAAGTCATGAAGATCTTCAGCGGCACCGAATCCCTTGGTGTGACCGAGGAACAGATTATGTGCAAAACCGGTACCCTCGGTATCCCCGAGTTTGGGACGCGCTTTGTAAGACAGATGCTGGAGGATACAAAGCCGACCACTTTCTCGGAATTGGTGCAGATCTCAGGGCTTTCCCATGGAACAGATGTCTGGCTTGGAAATGCACAGGAATTGATCCACAGCGGCACCTGCACCTTGCCGGAGGTGATTGGATGCCGGGATGATATCATGGTTTATCTCATATACCAAGGCCTGGAGCCCTCATTGGCTTTTAAAATCATGGAATTTGTCCGGAAAGGAAAAGGCCTTACGCCCGAGTGGGAAGATGAAATGAGAAAGAACAACGTCCCAGAATGGTATATTGAGTCATGCAAAAAGATCAAATACATGTTCCCTAAGGCCCACGCAGCCGCATATGTACTGATGGCGGTCCGGATTGCCTATTTTAAGGTACACCATCCATTACTGTATTATGCAGCCTATTTTACCGTAAGGGCGGAGGATTTTGATCTTGAAGCAATGGTACGAGGATCTGCAGCCATCAGGTCCCTGATTGAAGAAATCAACGCCAAGGGTCTGGAAGCTTCTACAAAAGAGAAGAACCTCCTCACGGTCATGGAACTCGCACTGGAAATGTGCGAACGGGGCTTCAGCTTCCAGCGGGTGGACCTGTATAAGTCTACCGCTTCGGAGTTTGTCATTGAAGGCAACACGCTTATTCCCCCGTTCAATTCCATTCCCGGACTTGGCACCAATGCAGCAATCAATATTGTTAAAGCCCGGGAACAGGGTGAGTTTTTATCGAAGGAAGACCTGCAGCAGAGAGGAAAGATATCCAAGACCATTTTGGAATACCTCGATAAGCATGGGTGCCTCGAATCACTGCCGGAACAAAACCAGCTATCCTTGTTCTAGAAAGGCGGTAAGGGTGTTCGTTTGCATTAAAAACATGATTATGGTATATTTTTAATGGAAATACTACGAATAACTCTCAACTGACAAAGAGTGGGCGCCCCCCACTCTTTCGTATTGTTGCGATTAATTGGAGAATGAGTGGGAGAAATACTCTTATTCTGGAGGTTTTTATGAGTAAAGTAACGGACATTGTAGAAGAGCTCGCCGCACCCATTTTAGAAGAATTACAGCTGGAATTGGTTGATGTGGAGTATGTAAAGGAAGGAAAGAATTGGTTCCTCCGCCTTTATATCGACAAGGACAGCGGCGTTGACATCGAAGAGTGCGGGATTGTCAGCGAGCGTCTAAGTGAAAAGCTTGATGCGGAAGATCCCATTCCGCATAATTACTTCCTCGAAGTATCATCCCCAGGGGCGGAGCGGCCTTTAAAGAAAGAGGCTGACATCCAAAAGGCAATTGGGAAAAATGTGCATGTCAAAACCTATGAGCCGATCGATGGAGAGAGAGTATTCGAAGGAAAGCTGACCGACTTTGACGGAAACATCCTTACCATTGATGTCAAAGTGAAAGCAAGGACCAAAACGGTTGAAGTGCCATATGAGAAAGTGGCGAAAGCGCGGCTTGCCGTCGTTTTTTAACATGAGACAATCCTGCTGCACACCAGGAAAGGCACCATATAATAGAACAATTGCTAAAAGGGGATGACATTTTCATGAGCTCAGAATTATTGGATGCTCTGATCATATTGGAAAAAGAGAAAGGAATTTCTCGGGATGTGCTGATTGATGCCATCGAGGCTGCACTGGTTTCTGCCTATAAGAGAAACTTCAACCAAGCTCAGAATGTCCGCGTCGATTTAAATCTGGACAACGGTACCATGAGGGTTTTTGCAAGAAAGGAAATAGTGGAAGAGGTCTTTGATTCCCGTCTTGAGATATCCATGGAGGAAGCCAGAAGCATCAATCCCGCATACGAACCAGGCGATGTGGTAGAGCTTGAAGTCACTCCGAAAGATTTTGGCCGTATCGCTGCCCAAACCGCCAAACAGGTTGTAACCCAGCGTGTACGTGAAGCGGAGAGGGGAATCATCTACTCCGAATTCGTCGATCGCGAAGACGATATCATGACAGGGATTGTGCAACGCCAGGACCCTCGCTTCATTTATGTCAGCCTTGGAAAAATTGAAGCACTGCTTCCGCAAAGCGAGCAAATGCCAAATGAAACATACAGGCCGCATGATCGTATTAAAGTCTATATCACCAAAGTCGAAAAGACGACAAAAGGGCCTCAAATTTTTGTTTCCAGAACGCACCCGGGTTTGCTGAAGAGGCTGTTTGAAATTGAAGTGCCGGAGATTTATGATGGTACGGTTGAAATTAAATCAGTTGCCCGGGAAGCCGGGGACCGTTCGAAAATCTCAGTAAGCACCGATAACCCCGAGGTGGATCCGGTTGGATCCTGTGTTGGTCCAAAAGGTTCCCGCGTTCAGGCCATTGTCAATGAACTGAAAGGCGAGAAAATTGACATCGTTGAATGGTCTGCCGATCCGGTGGAGTTTGTGGCGAATGCCCTAAGCCCATCCAAGGTTCTTGATGTGGCGGTCAACGAAGATGAAAAAGCGACAACAGTCGTTGTTCCTGACTACCAGCTTTCCCTTGCAATTGGAAAGCGGGGCCAGAACGCACGGCTTGCCGCCAAGCTGACCGGATGGAAAATCGATATTAAGAGTGAAACGGATGCAAGAGAAGCGGGCATCTATCCCCGTATTGAATCAAACTTGTTTTTTGATGATCAAGATGGTGAAGATGGAAAATTCGATTTAACGGAAGAAGAAATCGAATAGGGGTGAACGGCTATGGCAGTAAAAAGGAAAATTCCGATGAGGAAATGTCTTGCAACCGGTGAAATGAAACCAAAAAAAGAGATGGTCAGAATCGTCCGGTCTAAAGAAGGAGAAGTATCGGTTGATTTGACTGGCAAGAAATCCGGCAGAGGGGCCTATCTCTCAAAGGAAAAAGATGCCATCCTGGCTGCCAGAAAGAAGAATCTGCTGGCCAGCCAGCTTGATGCAGACGTACAGGATTCCATATATGAGGAGCTTCTGTCGCTTGTGGAAAGGGAACAGAAATAACCATATGGAACAGCAACAATGGATGTCACTGCTTGGATTGGCAAATCGGGCCAGGAAAGTCATTTCGGGGGAAGAGCTTGTCATCAAGGAAGTGAGGAGCGGGCGGGCAAAGCTAGTCATCCTCTCCGCGGATGCTTCATTGAATACAGGTAAAAAAATACAGGACAAATGCAGCTACTATAAGGTTCCCGTTCGTTTTGCCGCAACGAGGGCACAACTGGGGCACGCGATCGGAAAAGAAGCGCGTGTGGCTGTAGCTGTTACAGAAGAAGGTTTCGCCCGAAAGCTGGCTTCATTGCTCGATGAATAAAACGGGGGTGAACATATGAGCAAGTTAAGAGTTTACGAATATGCGAAGAAACAGAATGTTTCCAGCAAAGAAATAATCAATAAGTTAAAAGGCATGAACATCGAAGTTTCCAATCATATGTCTATGATAGACGGGGAAACAACCGGCAAGCTGGATTCCTTGTTTAAGGGAAGTCAGGCTCAGCAAAATGACCAAAGAAATAATTCCGGACATCAGAACAGGCCGAAGCAGCATGGGGGAGGCGGAGGAAACCGCCAGGCCGGGGGCAATCAGGAGCAACAAGCCAGAAGCGGAGGAAACCGCCAGGCAGGGGGCCCTCAGCAACAGGCCAGAGCCGGAGGAAACCGCCAGGCTGGAGGCCATCAGCAGCAGGCCAGAACAGGCGGAAATCGCCAAGCCGGAGGCAATCAATCGCAGCATCAAAGAAAAGAGTCAGTGAACAGGAGCAGGCCGCAGGGGGGCCAGCCATCCGGAGCTAACAAACAAAGCCAGGGTCAGAGACCCCGGAACGCAGACAACAGGCCGGCACAGAGCACACCGAAGCAACAAGGGCAAGGAAATAAACGTAATCATGAGATGGGGCAAAATAAAACACATATGAAAAACAGTACGGAAAGTCACCAAAATAAAAATCAGCAGCAACGGGGAAATAATAATAAGGGATTCAACAAGAATCGCAGAGGCAATACGAACAACAAGAGCAAGCAAAGACAAAAACCTGCACAGCATCAGCCTGCACCGCAGAGACAGAAAGAACTGCCTTCCAAAATCACTTTCAGCGGCTCGCTGACAGTTGCCGAATTGGCCAAAAAGCTCCACCGCGAACCTTCCGAGCTCATTAAAAAGCTTTTCTTGCTTGGAGTCATTGCAACCATTAACCAAGAGCTTGACAAGGATGCCATTGAATTGATCTGTTCCGACTATGGAGTGGAAGCGGAAGAAGAAATTCTGGTGGATACAACCGACTTGGAAGTGTATTTTACTGAGGATACAGAGGAAAACTTAGTAGAGCGCCCATCCGTCGTGACCATCATGGGACACGTTGACCACGGAAAAACAACATTGCTTGACTCTTTGAGAAACACAAAAGTCACGGCGGGGGAAGCAGGTGGAATCACCCAGCATATCGGCGCCTACCAAATTGAAGCAAACGGAAAGAAAATTACGTTCCTTGATACTCCTGGGCACGCTGCCTTCACAACCATGCGTGCGCGCGGAGCCAAGGTGACGGATATCACCATTCTTGTAGTGGCCGCTGATGACGGTGTCATGCCTCAAACGGTGGAAGCCATCAACCATGCCAAAGCGGCTGAAGTTCCCATCATCGTAGCGGTAAACAAGATTGACAAGCCAACCGCCAACCCGGACCGTGTCATGCAGGAATTGACTGAGCACGGACTTGTACCTGAAGACTGGGGCGGGGATACAATCTTTGTTCCCATTTCTGCCTTGAAAGGCGAAGGGATTGACAGCCTCCTTGAGATGGTCCTCCTTGTCAGTGAAGTGGAGGAGTTCAAGGCAAATCCAGACCGGAATGCCATTGGCACCGTCATTGAAGCCCAGCTCGATAAAGGACGGGGATCTGTTGCCACGCTGCTCGTACAGAACGGCACTCTCAAGGTGGGGGATCCAATCGTTGTAGGAAGCACGTATGGCCGCGTCAGAGCAATGGTGAACGATATGGGAAGACGTGTGAAAGAAGCAGGCCCTTCTACACCTGTAGAAATCACGGGTCTCAATGATGTTCCTCAAGCAGGCGACCGTTTTGTTGTATTTGACGATGAAAAAACGGCGCGCCAGATTGGTGATGTCCGCGCCCAGCATGCATTGCAGGCTTCCCGGAATGAAAGCTCAAGAGTCAGCCTTGATACATTGTTTGAACAGATGAAACAAGGGGAAATGAAAGACTTAAATATCATTATCAAAGCAGATGTCCAAGGTTC
>DATBUB010000209.1:0-2734 GCA_036516555.1 Bacillaceae bacterium | reverse complement strand
ACGAGATTATGCGAACTTCGTATTTAAAAAGAAGGATCCTTATCATAGGGATTACCAATGAATAAAGCTCATTAACAAGAGAATTAGCCGCTAACCTTGTAAAACGACAAATTGGTCAATGTTTGAGGAAGATATTTATCCATCAAAACCGTTTAAAAGAGAGGAAGAGGAGAAAATCCCTCAAGAGATGCGGAAAATTGGCCAAGCAATATATCCTGATGAACATCAGGCGGGTATTCATGAAAAAGGAAGACTCATAATAATCTAATAGTCCAAAAAGGAATTAAAACAACGTGCAGGCATATGCTATAATTAGGTGAAAAACAAATAAAATATCCCGCTTTTACGGGCAGAGGTTCTAGCACCCCTCTTTAAAAAAACTAAGAAGAAGCAGTACTTCATTCTTGGAGTACTGTTTTTCTTCGTTAAAAGGAGTTTTATGTAATGAAAAACGAAAAAGCAATTGTTGTCCTTAGTGGAGGCCAAGATAGTACTACATGTCTATTCTGGGCCATGCAGCGATTTAACGAGGTTGAAGCCGTAACGTTTAATTACAATCAAAGACACATGGCTGAAATCATCTGTGCAGAGAGTATTGCGGAAGAGCTGGGAATTAAGCATCATATTTTAGATATGTCCTTGCTTCATCAATTGGCACCCAATGCTTTGACGAGGGATGAGATTGAAGTGGCGGATGGGGAGAACGGCGGGTTGCCTTCTACCTTTGTTCCCGGGCGCAACTTGCTATTTTTGTCTTTTGCAGGAGTGGTTGCAAGGCAGGTAGGCGCGAAGCATATCATAACAGGGGTCAGTGAAACGGACTTTAGCGGTTATCCTGACTGTCGGGACGTTTTCATAAAGTCATTAAATGTAACGCTAAATCTCTCCATGGATGACCAGTTTGTCATTCATACACCGCTTATGTGGATGAATAAAGCTGAAGCTTGGAGATGGGCAGATGAGCTTGGAGCATTTGATTTTGTCCGGGAAAAAACATTGACATGCTATAACGGGGTAATTGCCGATGGATGCGGTGAGTGTCCTGCATGTACACTGCGCCAAAAGGGCCTTGAAGAATATTTGAAAGTTCGAAAGGGGCGCTAATCCATGTACGGGTTCCGAATTGTCGATAAGCTTCAAAAGTTGGGTGAAGATATTCGCCGTGACCAGTTAAAGTATCACAACAAGCGAGTGATGGTGAGCAAGGAGTTTACATTTGATGCGGCCCATCATTTGCACTTTTATGATGGCAAATGCAAGAATCTCCATGGACACACGTATAGAGTGGTTTTTGGTATTAGCGGTTTTGTGGACGATCGGGGGCTGGTGATCGATTTTGGAGACATTAAGGAAATTTGGAAACATGAGATTGAAATATTCCTCGATCACAGATATTTGAATGAGACGCTACCGCCTATGAATACAACTGCAGAAAACATGGTTGTCTGGATATATGAAAAAATGAAAGAAGCGTTGGATATGGAAGATCGAAGGCAGCGATATGCAGGAGCAAGAGTGGAATTTGTCCGTCTCTATGAAACTCCTACCAGCTTTGCAGAAGCAAGACGGGAGTGGATAGAAGTTGAGTAAAGTACCGATAGTTGAAATTTTTGGTCCGACGATTCAGGGGGAAGGGATGGTTATCGGCCAAAAAACCATGTTCGTCCGAACAGCCGGATGTGATTATTCTTGTTCATGGTGTGATTCTTCCTTTACTTGGGACGGGTCAGGAAAAAATTTGATCAGGCAAATGAGTGCAGAAGAAATTTGGCAAGAACTCATTTCGCTTGGCGGTAACGGTTTCTCTTTTGTCACGATATCAGGAGGCAATCCTGCATTGCTAAAAAATCTTCATTATTTAATCAGTTTATTAAAAGAAAATAAGATTAAAGTTTGTTTGGAAACACAGGGAAGCAAGTGGCAGGATTGGTTTTTGGATATTAATGAATTAACAATTTCACCAAAACCGCCAAGCTCTGGTATGATAACCGACTTTGATGCTCTGGACATGATCATTGACAGGCTTAGAGAAGGAGCCCCAACTCATCAAATCAGTTTGAAAGTGGTTGTATTTGATGATCAGGATTACGACTATGCGAAAATGATACATTTTAGATATCCGGACATTTCGATTTTTCTGCAGGTGGGAAATGATGACCTAAACACAACGGACCATAAACAGCTTGTCGGCCAGCTGCTGCAAAAATACGACTGGCTGATTAATAAAACCATTGCAGACAGCGAATTAAGAAACGTGAAAGTGCTGCCTCAGCTCCATACTTATATTTGGGGGAATAAACGAGGCGTTTAGCCGTGGAACTAAAATAAACTACATTAGCCTATATATCAAAAGGACGATTATGGTGAGTAATCGTCCTTTTGCATCCTTTATTTAATTGCTTTGCTAACCTTCAGTTTCTTCCCTTTGATGGTTGTATTCTCCATGGCCTGTAACACTAAAGATCCTTTTCCATTTAGGATATCCACATAGGACAGGTTGTCCTTGATGGTAATGATGCCAATGTCATCTGCTGATACTCCGGGAATTTTTGCGATGGTTCCGACGAAATCTACAGCTCGGATCTTCTTGTTTTTTCCTCCGTTAAAATGGAGCTTCATGATGTCCTGATTGATACGGGCGGTTTTATTATTTTTAACGACACGGCGGGCCTTCATTTTTTCTTCGAAAGCGGCTTTTCCAGCAGAGACCCCATGATGGCTCGGAGTGTTCATT
>DATBUB010000208.1:0-1704 GCA_036516555.1 Bacillaceae bacterium | reverse complement strand
TGATGAATTGGTAAGCGGATACGATTTTATGCCCACCCTTCTTGAATATGTAGGGATAACCTCTCCAGAGGCGGAGCAACTTCCTGGCACAAGCTTTTTCTCATTATTGGTAGACCGGCAATCGCGGGGGCAGTCACATATTGTCATCTTTGATGAATATGGTCCTGTTAGGATGATACGGACAAAGGAATGGAAATACATCCACCGATATCCATATGGTCCACATGAATTATTTGATTTAGTTAATGACCCGGAAGAAAAGGTTAATCGAATAAATGATCCTCTTGTCAATCAGCAGCGAATTGATATGAAGGCGATGTTGGAAGAATGGTTTTATCGTTATGGAGATCCAGCAAAGGATGCTACCCGTGAAGGTGTAACAGGATTTGGGCAGATTGACCTGGCAGGAACGGCTGGCAAGGGAAAACAAGCATTTAAAAACTTTTGAATAACCTATATAGATAGTGAGGGCTTGTAAATAGAAACTCATAATTGGAGGTATTTACAATGGTTATGAAAAATGATTGGGAAAACCTATCTATTCTAGAAAAAGGCAGGCTACCTGAACGCGCATATTTTTTATCATTTGCTGATGAGCAATCGGCACTTACATATGAAAGAGGGAAATCCCAAGGATTTAAGCTTTTAAATGGAAAATGGAAATTCCATTACGCGGAAAATCCCGCACTAGCACCTGCAGAATTTCACAAGGAAGATGTAGATGTAAGTGGATGGGAGGAACTTATGGTCCCTTCCCACTGGCAACTGAACGGTTACGGGAAACCACATTATACGAATGTTCAATTCCCGTTTCCAGTTGACCCACCAAATGTACCTACGGAAAACCCAACTGGTTCGTACCGTAGGATTTTTTATATCCCACTCGATTGGCTTACGCAAAAAGTCATCTTACGTTTTGAGGGTGTCGATAGTGCCTTTCATGTTTGGGTAAACGGTATTGAGGTCGGATTTAGCAAAGGGAGTCGCATCCCGGCAGAGTTTGATATTTCTCCTTACATTCGTGAAGGAAACAATACATTAGCGGTTAGAGTCTACCAATGGTCTGATGCAAGTTATATTGAAGATCAAGATATGTGGTGGTTAAGTGGCATTTTCCGTGATGTGTATTTGTTGGCTAAGCCAAAAACCCATATCCAAGACCTTTTTGTAACAACGAAGCTTGATGATAACTATGAAAATGCTATTCTTAAAATCGACACAGAGATTGAAATTGGTAGTCCAAAACATTTGGAAAACTACCAACTTAATTATCGTCTTTTAGATGAAAAACATAACTTGATTTCTGAGCATTTACAGCATGTAAAAGTTGTGAATCATGATTCTGTGAAGCTTACTTACGAAATTCCAGTGGAAAATCCAGAAAAGTGGTCGGCTGAACATCCATACCTTTACCATTTATTGATTACCTTAATAGACACGTCCGGAAATAGTATAGAAGTGGTACCAAACAGAACCGGCTTCCGTTCAATCGAACTGAAAGATGGTGTCTTCTTGGTGAATGGAGTTGCCATTAAGTTTAAGGGGGTCAATCGCCATGATGCTCATCCAGACCTAGGTCGTGCTGTTCCACTTTCTGTGATGGAAGAGGATATTATCTTAATGAAACAACATAATATCAACGCTGTAAGAACGGCACATTATCCAAATGATCCAAGATTTTATGAACTTTGTGATGTCTATGGA
>DATBUB010000207.1:0-2008 GCA_036516555.1 Bacillaceae bacterium | reverse complement strand
CCAGTCATCAGCCAGTGTTTTCACATACCGGCTTCCCGCATTTACCATCGGTTCTATTGCCAGCACCATTCCAGGCCTGAGCCGCGGGCCTTATTGGGCGGTCCGTAATGCGGAACCTGGGGATCCTCATGTAAGTCTTGCCCTACTCCGTGCCCAACATACTCGCGTACGACGGAGAAACTATTTTCCTCAACGTACACCTGTATTGCATGCGATATATTAGAGAGACGCTCGCCTGGCTTAGCTTCTTCCAGCCCTCTGTAGAGGGACTGTTCTGTCACTTCCAATAAACGCGCTGTTTCAGCGTCTATATTCCCGACAGCATACGTCCAGGCCGAGTCACCGTGATAGCCGTTGTATTGGGCTCCGATGTCGATGCTGATGATATCCCCTTCCTTTAAAACCCGGCCGCCCGGTATGCCGTGCACAAGCTCTTCGTTGACTGAAGCGCATATACTGCCGGTAAAGCCGTTATAGCCTTTAAAAGAAGGTATCGCATCGTGTTTGCGGATAATTTGTTCTGCAACACGGTCCAGTTCTTTCGTGGTGATTCCCGGAGCAATATGCTTCTTTAGCTCCTCATGGGTTAAAGCCACGATCCTGCCCGCTTCCCGCATAATTTCCAGCTCACGAGGCGTTTTACAAATGATCATTCACTCAAGCCCCCAAGCAATTCTTCAATGTCAGCAAATACTTCGGAAATCTCACGCTGGCCATCGATATTGCGCAAGTAGCCTTTTTCAGAGTAAAAATCCAGCAGAGGCTTGGATTGTTTGATATTCACATCGAGCCTGTTTTGCACAGTTTCGGCATTGTCATCAGCCCTTTGGTAGAGCTCCCCGCCACAGCGGTCGCAGACGCCTTCACTGGAAGGAGGATTAAAAACGAGATGATATGTGGCACCGCAGTTTTTGCAAATGCGGCGGCCCGTTAGGCGTTCCATCAAAATGGACTGGTCGACCTCTATATTGAGGACATAGTCGATTTTTTTGCCAAGCCCGTCAAGCATGCCTTCAAGTGCTTCAGCCTGAGGTACCGTTCTCGGAAATCCATCAAGAAGAAAACCTTTTTCGCAATCTTCTTTGCTTAGCCTCTCACGAACAATGCCAATTGTCACTTCATCTGGGACAAGTGCCCCTTCATCCATGAATGCCTTTGCCTTTAAACCCAAATCCGTGCCTTCTTTCATAGCGGCACGAAACATATCCCCTGTCGAGATATGAGGAATACCATATTTATCTACAATTTTTTCAGCCTGAGTGCCTTTTCCGGCGCCAGGCAATCCCATTAATACTAAGTTCATTGCATCTACCCCCTTGGGGATTGAGTGGTTATAGGGAACAGCCGTCCCCTAAACCATTCTTACTTGATAAAGCCTTTATAATGGCGCTTGACCAACTGTGCTTCAAGCTGTTTCATTGTCTCCAAGGCGACGCCGACCACGATCAGCAGGCTAGTCCCGCCTATCTGGGCTGATTGGGGCAGATTCGCAATCTGGATGAACAAAACAGGGAGCACGGCAATAACAGCCAGGAATATCGCTCCGACGAAAGTCAGGCGGTACAGGACACGCGTAAAATATTCCTGAGTGCTTTTACCCGGGCGGATACCTGGAATATAGCCGCTCTGCTTTTGCAGATTTTCAGCAGCCTGTTCAGGGTTTACCTGGATAAACGCATAGAAATAAGTAAACGCGATAATCAAGGCAGCATATAGCACCATCCCGATCGGATGGGTATAGTCGAATACACGCTGAATCCAAAGTGTCACATCATTCGTTGGGAAGAATGACGCGATCGTCTTCGGAGTAACGATGAACGAAACAGCAAAGATGACCGGGATAACTCCCGCCGCGTTTACTTTCAGCGGCATATGAGTTGATTGCCCGCCTACCGGTGTACGGCCGGCTGTCATTCTTTTTGCATACTGAATCGGAATTTTCCTGACTGCCTGCTGGACATAGATGACACCGACAACGATGGCAACGACAGCAAGAGCTATTAATATA
>DATBUB010000206.1:0-6929 GCA_036516555.1 Bacillaceae bacterium | reverse complement strand
TCGTCATCTTCCTCCAATATTAGGCGGGGCCAAAGGAAGCGCCGAAGCCTGCCAAGCCTTCGCGACCATATCCAATTTGGTGTAGTCCTGGTGCCAGCCTAAAAATGACGCGATGATGGAGACAGCAAAAACGGACAGCCTGCCGAAAAAACTAATTCCTTATCGCCGGCATCCCGCCTGAACAGAAGCTTGTACAAATCCTCTGTATGTGGGCTCGAAGTCACCAGCAGCTGAGAGGATAAAAAAACAAAGAATACAAGAATTACAAGGGCCAGATACCATCCGAAGCAGTTTCGTCCGATTCTTAAACCTGTTTTCCAAAGGGTGGTACATTCGGAAACATACACCCAAAAAAAGAGCCTGGATTATTCCAGACCCCTCATAATAATCTATACATATATAGTTCATTGACGGGCTGCCCATTCATCATAAGTGAATGAACTTTTTCCCCTTCAACCTGAAAGCCCATTTTTTCATACAGTCGGACGGCCCGCTCGTTATGCTTGATGACGGTGAGCCCGAGACGGGTTAATCCTGCTGATTTTCCCCAATGGAACGCTTCCGTCAGCATCCTCTTTCCGATTCCTTTTCCGCGGTATTCTTCCAGCACTCCGATAACGAGGTAAGCTGAGTGGCGATTGCGGTTGCAATGCCCTCCTAGCACCACCAGGTATCCGACGAGCTGTTCGGCCACCTCTGCAACAATAATGGTTGAATTAGTTTGCAGGAGAATGGATTCAATCCTTTTTTCCTCCTGTTCCGTGCTTGTCTTTCTTTCGCCTGGTTCAAAAAGCATGGTGTTGGATGAATCCACACTCGTAAGCAAATTGGCAAATTGCCTGGCATCTTCAAGTTGGATATGTCGAATATTCATATGCTCCATTCCTTTCGGGAATCACTTTTTCTCATAAAAAAAACCAACGAAAAAAGCAATCGCTGCAGAAAACATGAATCCCATGGAGAGGATCATCCAAGAGATTATTATATCAATATTGTCTGTCCAACGATTTGATCCGTATATATAGCCGGCAGACAAAATGAATGCGATGGTAAACAGAATTCCCGCTGCGCGCAAACGCACTGTTTTATCCGTATGTATATTCTTCCGGGTATAGGAAATGCCCCACCAAATCGCCGCGCCAACAAGAACGAACGAAAGGATGATAGCCCAGATTCCTATCATGCACATCAATCCTCCAATGGTCTATGATACTATCTTATCATATATTGGCATTCTAGCAGAATGGCAAGGCTTTCAGCTTATATATTCACACAAAAAACGGGACGGATAATGACATCCGTCCCGTTTTTCTAACCAGCCGCTATTTACTTCCTCAAATTTTCCTGGTCCTTCAGGCGGTTTTGCTCATCGGGAGTCCGTTCCTGGCTTCTCATGCTCATTTCATGGTTCTTTTGCTGCTGCACCATGTTTTTCTTCTGCTGTTCGTGATTTTTTTCAGCCATCATGCATCCCTCCTGTATCTTCTTATAGCCCTTTTTCCCTTTATATATGCAGAAGAAACAGACTTTAAAGATTTGAATTTTATTGGTATATGTGCAATACTCCAACCAAAACGGGTTATCAGAGGGAGGAAGCAGGATGCTTGCAGATATGCTGAAAAAATCAGGGTATACCGTGGTGCTGACGGGAGCAGGAATGTCGACCGAAAGCGGGCTGCCGGATTTCCGTTCTTCGCAGGGCGGGATGTGGACAAAGGAGGATCCAAGCCGGATCGCCAGCACGGAGGCGTTAAATCAAAATGTTGAAAAGTTTTTTGAATTCTATCGTCACCGGGTGCTGGGGTTGAAGGATTGCAAGCCGCATCGGGGCCATGAGATCCTGGCGAAGTGGGAGAGGGAGGGCCTTGTCAAAAGCATCATCACTCAAAATGTAGACGGCTTTCATACGGAAGCAGGCAGCCGTAATGTAGCGGAATTGCACGGCACCCTGCAAAAAGTCCATTGCCAATCATGCGGCAGGGAATATGGAAACGAAACATACGCAAAGGAGCAGTATAGTTGCGAATGCGGCGGCAAACTTCGCCCATCAGTCGTCCTGTTCGGGGAAATGCTCCCCGAGGAAGAACTCCACAAAGCTGCGGAAGAAAGTGAAAAGGCCGAGCTGTTCATCGTACTCGGTTCCTCGCTGACCGTCACCCCGGCCAATCAGTTTCCGCTGATCGCCAAGCAAAACGGTGCCAAGCTCGTCATCGTAAACATGGAACCGACCGACTTTGACATCTATGCGGATGAGGTGGTCCATGGGCGGAAAATCGGGGAAGTGCTGGCGGAGGCGGATGAGGCACTAAGGAAAAATATATGAATCGAGTGGTGTGCAAAGCGGTTTGCTGTCCGATGGGGCACTTAGTGAAAAACGTTATTCGCACAATGGGCAGGCCCGTTCGCACATAGTGAGGCAGGTTCGCACATCTTGAGCCCGAGTTCACACATAAAATCACTTTATCGAACATCCCGCGGGCTGGTCCGCACATATATCATGATCCGCACACCTGCACCTGGAGTTCGCACATAATATCACTTTATCGCACGCGCCCCGTACCGAATCGCACACAATTAAAAACAACCCCTGCACCAAATGTGCAGGGGCCATGCATTTCAATTATTCCTTCAAATCTTCAATGGAATCGATGTCCATATAGGCTGGAACGACAAGTCCGATTTTGACGCCTTCCATGTTGATGCCGATATCTTCGAATTTGCCATCGAATTTTTCAGCATAGGTTTTATGTGTAACGGGGAGCCAAGCGGCCAGGGTGGCATCGGCGCTTCCGTCCGCCACGGCTGTCCACATCGGACCGGCTTCAACCTGTGTTAGGGTAACGTCATAGCCAATGTCCTCCAGAACAAGCTTCATGACATTGTGGCTGGCGATTTCGCTGTCCCACGCTACGTAAGCAAGTTTCATTTTGTCACCCTCAACCTTATCTACACCTTTTGTCCATTCCGCTACTTTATCTTCGTTTTGATCGATCCAGTTTTTGGCGGCCGTTTCTGGTTTTTCGCCGTCTTCAATGGCCACCATGATTTCTCCCATGTCATCTGCGGTCCACTTGAACTGCTGGAGAACCTGGTAAGCTTCCGGCTTATCTTCCTTCAAGCCGACGCGGCCGATGGAGTGAATTTCCTCTTCACCGCCATAAACGCCTTTCGGATCTTCAAGATATTTCAGATCGAACTTGGAGAATTTCCAGTGGGGAGTCCAGCCCGTGATGATGATGGGCTCCTCTTTGTCATACGCTTTTTTCAAGGCAGCCGTCATGGCAGCACTTGATCCCGTGACAAGTTTCCAATCCTTCAGATCGTATTCCTTGATGGCTTTTTCGGTTGCTTCCATAATTCCGGCACCAGGGTCGATTCCCGTGATTTTATAATTCAGGCTTTTGCCGACGCTTTCCGAACCTCCGCCGGATCCCCCTGCACTTTTGTCGCTCCCACAAGCTGCAAGCCCCAAAGCCAAAACAGCTGCGGTCCCAATTCCCATAATCTTTTTATACAGTTTCATTACAATGTTCCCCCTTGTTTTTGTCTGCCTGCATTTTGTGTAATTCTATCTAATACGATGGCTACGATGACAATCGCCAATCCTGCTTCAAACCCTACCCCGGTTTTAAGCTGTGTCACCGCACGGTATACTTCTTCACCCAGTCCGGGTGCACCAACCATGGACGCGATGACCACCATGGACAATGCCAGCATGATACTTTGGTTCACGCCTGCCATAATCGTCGGCATTGCGAGCGGAAGCTGGACCTTCACTAATTTCTGACCGGTTGTCGATCCGAATGCCTCTGTTGCTTCAATCAAGTCTTCCGGCACCTGGCGTATGCCCAGTATCGTCAGCCTGATGGTCGGAGGCATGGAAAAAATGACCGATGCAACCACACCAGGAACCACTCCGATGTTAAAGAAGAAGATGGCCGGCAATAAATAGACGAAGGCTGGCATCGTCTGCATGAAATCAAGCACCGGGGTCACAATTCTTCTGACAGCTTCTTGCTGGGAAGCCCAGATTCCGATTGGAATACCGACGGCGATGGAGATGATGACAGAGGTTAAAACGAGGGCCAGTGTCTGAAGCATAGCGTCCCAATAACCTAAATAATCAATGAGTAAAAATCCCGTCAAAGTAAAAAGGGCAATTTTCCAATTGGAGATTTTCCATGCGAGCAAGGCGAAAATAACCGTCAAGGCAATGGATGGGATCCATCCGAAGCCGGTGACCATTCCTTCCACAAAGCCCTCAAGGAAAGAAGTGATTCCATCGAACACATTCCCGAAGTTGCCCACAAGCCAGTCAACAAAAAGGTCGATCCAATCAGCAAGCGGAATGCGGGGAAGTAACTGTTCCATTTAGTTCACCTCCCTTAATTCGGGTTTCGGTTCCTTGTGATGGTTGTTGATGTACACATCATTTCCGTCCAATGCTCCGATAAGGGCCCCGCGGATGATAATGCCGAGAAGGCGATTTTGTTCATCGACCACGGCTACTGGAATGGCGGCTGTAGAGACTAGGTTGAACAAATCGGTAAGGAATGTTTCAGGCGGCACTGTGGAAATCTCTTTGACCAGCACTTCTTCGAGGGCCTTGCCTTTTTCAGCGGCTTCTCTTGCTTCCTGGGCAGTGATGGCACCCAGCAGCCTGTTTTGCTTATCCACCACATAGATGGAAGAGATGCTTCGGTTGCGCATGAGCGTAAGGGCCACCCTCGGGCCTTTATCCACCTGGACCGTTTCGGCCGTATTCATAATGTGGCCGGCTGTCAGTACTTTTGAAAGATCCACATCTTCCACAAAACGTTCCACATATTCATTGGAAGGGTTCATTAAAATTTCTTCCGGCGTGCCGATCTGGACGATTTGCCCGTCCTTCATGAGGGCGATGCGGTCGCCGATGCGGAGAGCCTCATCGAGGTCATGCGTGATGAAGATAATGGTTTTGCCCATTTCATCATGCAGCTGCAGCAGCTCATTCTGCATATCTTTACGGATCAGCGGATCCAGCGCACTGAAGGCCTCGTCCATCAGCAAAATATCGGGATCGTTCGCAAGCGCCCTTGCAAGTCCGACCCGCTGCTGCATGCCGCCGCTCAATTGGTTCGGATATTGATTTTCATAGCCTTCCAGCCCGACAAGCTTGAGTGCTTCCTTCGCTTTGTTCTGTCTTTCCTGTTTGGAGATGCCCTGAATTTCCAATCCGTATTCCGTGTTTTCCAAAATGGTGCGGTGCGGAAATAGAGCAAATTTTTGAAAGACCATGCTGATTTTTTTCCGGCGGACCTCCCGGAGCTGTTCTTTGTTCATCTTGACGATATCGGTTCCATCCAGAAGGACATGGCCGCTTGTCGGCTCGATCAATCTGTTCAGCATTCGGACGAGAGTCGATTTTCCGCTCCCGGACAGCCCCATAATCACGAAAATTTCACCATCATATACCTCGAAGTTGGCATTTCGGACTCCGACAGTGGCGCCGGCAGCTTTTAAAATGTCATTCTTTGATTTTCCTTCTTCGAGCAGCTGTGCTGCTTTTTTAATGTGTTTACCAAAAATTTTGGTCACATTTATGGCTTCAATCTTCTTTTTTCTTGTTGAAGTCATTCTTCTCACCCCTTTATTTGCAAAAAAACAATCACTCCCGGTGACCTTTTAATTGTAGGCTTAGACAAGCTTGTAACACAAATGTCATATTACAAGATATTCTGTATGTAAGGTTTGTAAAGTAAATACTGTACAAACTATAACAGTGTTGTTCTTAAGAATGCTCCCATTTCCTCGCGATTCCTATGCTGTTCCAATGCTTTACTTTTAATCCTTGTAAATGTATCCTAAAGAAGAATTTCAGTTTTCCTGAAGAAACGTGCTATTAAGAGACTAGGATGTGAAGGCATATTGGAAGGGAAAGAGCAGCTGGATAAAGCCAGGGAGCGGGTAATCGAAACCATCGCGCAGAACATACACCTGTATGGTGTGACCCCATCTGCAGGACGGCTTTACGGTATGATGTTTTTTCATCACGAACCCTTGACCCTTGATGACATGAAAGAGGAATTGGGCATGAGCAAAACAAGCATGAGTACCCTCGTCCGTTCCTTATCAGATCTTAAAATGGTTGAGCAAGTGTGGAAAAAAGGAGTCCGGAAAGATTTATATAAAGTAGAAGAAGACTGGTACCAAAGCTTCATCGACCTTTTCTCGACAAAATGGAGAAGTGCCATCAGCATGCACATACACGCCATTAAAAAGTCGCTCTCCGATTTGGCCAAGCTCATGGAAGACGGCGATGCGAGTAATGAAGTGAAAGAAATGGCAAAGTTTGATATAGAAAAACTTGAATATATCCTTGAATATTATCATTGGCTTGACCGTCTCATTGACGCGTTTGAAGACCATGATATTTTCTCGCTTGTCCCCAGGAAGGAAGAATAGGAAAAGAGCACCGTTCTCTCATTGAGATCGGTGCTCTTTAGGCGTTTTTGTGGAAAAAAGAAATACCTTATAGGGAAAGGCTGTTCTTCAAAGTGGAAGGTTTTTTAGGCGATGTTGTGTTTCTCCGGGTGATGGGATAGGCAATTGCGTGAAGTCCTAATTAATTGCATCAAAGTGGATTTAATTGCGCGCGAACCAAATTAATTGCACTGGAACCAGGTTAATTGCACGGGGACCGGGTTAATTGCACTGGAACCAGGTTAATTGCACCGGAATCAGGATAATTGCACGCGAACCGGGTTAATTGCACCGGAGCCAGGTTATTTGCACCGGAGCCAGGTTATTTGCACCGGAGCCAGGTTATTTGCACCGGAACCAGGTTAGTTGCATTGGGACCAGGTTAATTGCACTGGAACCAGGTTAATTGCACCGGAATCAGGATAATTGCACGCGAACCGGGTTAATTGCACCGGAGCCAGGTTATT
>DATBUB010000205.1:0-2254 GCA_036516555.1 Bacillaceae bacterium | reverse complement strand
ACAGATTTGAATGACATCATCCGCCAGTTTGAGGATATTGCATTTGACCGTTTCATCTTTACAAAAGCGGATGAGACCAGCTCATTCGGCACAATGCTGAATCTCATTTGCCAGCATGGCATTGGTGCTGGTTATATTACGACCGGCCAGGATGTGCCGGATGATATTGAACCAGCAGAAGCCAAGACGGTTGTGGACTATATTCTCGGGGATGGCACAAGATGAAGGATCAGGCAGAGAAACTAAGAATGATGATGCAAGCCCGTTCCGAGCATAAAAAGGCCAAGACATTGGCTGTTGTCAGCGGCAAGGGCGGTGTGGGCAAAACGAACGTGTCCGCCAATCTTGCCATCATCCTGGCACGGAAAGGTTACCGGGTATGCCTGATTGACCTGGATGTGGGGATGGGGAATGTGAATATTTTGTATGGGGGAAACCCTTCAGGCACGCTTTATGATTTCTTGACAAGAGGGATTCCGCTGGAAAGCATCTTGATGCCGGGTCCGCAGGGGGTCACCTTCATCTCAGGGGGAAATGGCCTCAGCGAAGTTCCTGTACTTAGCCGCAGCATGGCAGCAGGGCTTCTATCCGGGCTCCAAACATTGGAAAGCCAATATGACTTTATCCTTTTTGATATGGCTGCCGGTGCCGCGGCAGGGACGCTGCAGATCCTTCTCTCGGTAAATGAAATCCTAGTTGTGGCGACACCTGAACCGACAGCGATGACGGATGCTTATTCCATGATGAAGTTTATTCATCTTGAAGATTCAGAAAGCCGTTTTTTGGTGATATGCAACCGTTCAGACAACGAAAGACAAGGGATGGAAACATTTGGAAGGCTGCAGAGGGCCATGCAGAAATTTTTATCCAAAGAGATCAGTCTACTGGGCATACTCCCTGAAGATCCTCATGTAAGGAAAGCGGTTATTGGCCAAACGAGTTTCATAGAACAATATCCTCGCTCTCCTGTGGCACTTCAGCTGAACAAGATGGCTGACCGCTATTTGAATGGGGTGACACTTGGATTGGAAAGAAAAGAAACATTCATCGGAAAGCTTCGGCGTCTTTTTCAGGACAAGGAGGAGCGGAGATGAAGCAAATATATGGCATGGCTTTTTCTGCGGGAACGGAACAGAAATCTCCGGGTGATCCAAAGGACAGAAAAAAACTCGTATGCATAGGTTCCTCTACTGGAGGCCCCGGAGCCTTGCAAACGGTCTTATCCCGTTTGCCGGATGGGATCATGGGTCCCGTGGTAATTGTTCAGCACATGCCGCCGGGCTTCACAAAGTCTTTGGCAAAAAGGCTGGACACACTCTGCGACATACATGTTAAGGAGGCGGAAGACGGAGACGTCCTTGAGGATGGCACAGCATATATTGCACCCGGAGGCCATCATCTTTCTTTCAGGTCCTCTGGATTTGGAACAAGAATCCGGCTTGTGGATTCAAGTCCCGTAAACGGGCATATGCCATCCGTCGATGTGATGTTTACATCGGCAAGTCAATTACGGGGTTTTGACATCATGGCGGTCATTATGACGGGAATGGGTTCCGACGGGACGGCAGGCTTGATAGAAATGAAGAAGCAGGGGCATACCCGGGTGATCGCACAGTCAGAGCAAAGCTGTGTTGTTTACGGGATGCCAAAGTCGGCCGTGCAGGCACAAGTGGTGGATCAAGTAATGGATTTGGACGGAATTGCTCTTGCCATGGCAAGTTATTTGAAATAGGGGGTGCACGTGGAGATGGCATCAATGGATATGGATCAATATTTGGATGTTTTTATAGATGAAAGCAAGGAACATCTGCAATCATGTTCGGAAAAACTATTGGAGCTTGAGAAAAATCCAGGCAGCTTGGAGATTGTAAATGAGATATTCCGATCCGCACATACGCTCAAAGGGATGGCGGCAACAATGGGTTTTGAGGATTTGGCAAGCCTCACCCATACCATGGAAAACGTGCTGGATGGCATCCGCGGCGAAAGAATAGCTGCATCACAGGAAGCGATGGATGCCATTTTTTCTGCCATGGATGATTTGGAGGCGATGATTGAATCGATTTCTTCCGGAGGTGACGGAAAACGGGATGTTACGGTTTCGGTGGCCCAGCTGGTCAAAATAGAAAAAGGGGAAGAATCGGTCCAAAATACGGTCTTGGCTGAAACGGCTGCTTCAATAGCTGTTCCCTCCCCCCATGGCCTTGATATGGATTACGGTCCATTTGATTTGGCGATGATTGAACAATCTCGT
>DATBUB010000204.1:0-2699 GCA_036516555.1 Bacillaceae bacterium | reverse complement strand
TAATGAAGGGGTGCGGGTCTCAGCAAGGCCCTTCCACACTTAGGATATCCGGCTGCAGGCGCTAGGAGCTCGAGGTCATAAGCTAATCCGCACCGTGGCAAAGACCGCCACTTTACGGCTTATCTTATGCTTGTCGCTCCTGAGCGAGCGCCTTCCGCACTTATGGTATCCGGCTGCAGGGTTTAGCCCCTCGAGGTCACAAGTCTATTCCCTGTGGTGGCTGAAAAGCTGCCTCCTCGGGAATCGCCTTGTGCTTGTCGGGGCTGAACAAGGCCCTTCCGCACTTAATCATTAGTTGACGAGGTGGAGGTTTATCGAAGGTTCGGCGGATGCCTCCCGGCTGTACAGCACACAGTCGCAATTCCTTTCTTAAATCACGCGGGGTGACTCGGTGGACAAAGGAAAGGGAATGTGCCCAAAAAAATTGACAATACAGAGATGAGGGGGCAAGTATGCCCCCAAGCAGCTTGCCCCCCATGTTCGGGGAGGAAACTGACTATGTGCGGAATTACAGGTTATATCGGAACGAAGGATTCAAAGGAAATTTTGTTAAAGGGCTTGGAAAAGCTTGAATATCGAGGATATGATTCTGCTGGGATTGCAGTGGCCAACGAGGAAGGCATCCATATTTTCAAGGAAAAAGGACGGATTGCCGACCTGCGCGCAGCAGTGGACGGAGATGTATTTGCCCAGACAGGAATCGGACATACACGCTGGGCGACCCATGGGGTGCCAAGCAAGGTGAATGCCCATCCTCATCAAAGCTCAACCGGCCGGTTTACTTTGGTCCATAATGGAGTAATCGAAAACTATTCTCTTCTGAAGCAGGAATATTTACAGGATGCCGTATTGAAGAGTGATACGGATACAGAAGTCATCGTTCAGCTGGTGGAACGCTTTTCGCTTGAAGGGCTGGAAACAGAGGAAGCTTTCAGGAAGACACTGACATTGCTGAAAGGCTCTTACGCCCTTGCCATGCTGGATAATCAGGATGACGAAACGATCTTTGTGGCAAAAAACAAAAGCCCGCTGCTCGTCGGGGTCGGTGAAGGCTTCAACGTGGTGGCGAGCGATGCGATGGCGATGATCCAGGTGACCGATCAATTCATCGAATTGATGGATAAAGAAACGGTCCTTGTAAAGAGGGACAGCCTTACAATCAAAACCTTGGATGGAGAAGTTGTGAAGCGTGCCCCTTACAAAGCGGAAATTGATGCGAGCGACATTGAAAAGGGTACGTATCCGCATTACATGCTGAAGGAAATTGATGAGCAGCCGCTTGTTCTTCGCAAAATCGTTCAGGCCTATCAGAATGAGAACGGCCAGCTTGCGGTTGCAGAAGACATTACGGCGGCTATGAAGGAAGCGGACCGCATCTACATCGTGGCATGCGGAACGAGCTACCATGCCGGCCTTGTTGGAAAACAGCTCATCGAGAAAATGGCGAAGCTTCCGGTGGAAGTGCATGTGGCCAGCGAATTCGGCTATAACATGCCGCTTCTGTCAGAAAAGCCATTGTTCATCTTCATCTCGCAAAGCGGTGAAACGGCAGACAGCCGTGCGGTGCTGGTTCAAGTGAAAGAAATGGGACACAAAGCCCTCACGATCACGAACGTACCGGGATCCACCCTTTCCCGTGAAGCGGATTACACTTTGCTCCTGCATGCAGGTCCGGAAATTGCGGTGGCTTCTACCAAGGCTTATACAGCCCAAATCGCTGTTCTATCCATCCTGGCGGCTGTAACGGCAGAAGCGCGTGAAATGAACCCTGGACTTGATCTTGTCAAAGAGCTCGGCATCATCGCAAATGCCATGGAAGTCCTCTGTGACTCCAAAGAAGAATTCGAAAGCATCGCAAGCGAATTCCTGCCGTTTGCCATCAACTGCTTCTTCATCGGCCGTTCCATGGACTACTACGTTGGCCTTGAAGGAGCCCTGAAGCTTAAGGAGATCTCCTACATCCAGGCAGAAGGCTTTGCCGGAGGAGAACTGAAGCATGGAACCATTGCCCTCATCGAGGACGGCACACCTGTCATCGCCTTGGCGACACAGGAAAACGTCAACTGGGGCATCCGCGGAAACGTCAAAGAAGTCGCGGCGCGCGGGGCCAACCCATGCATCATCTCCATGAAAGGACTCGAAACAGACGAAGACCGCTTCGTCCTGCCTGCAGTCCATGAAATATTGACACCTCTTGTCTCTGTCATACCGCTCCAGCTCATCTCCTACTACGCCGCTTTGCACCGCGGCTGTGACGTCGACAAGCCGAGAAACTTGGCCAAAAGCGTTACGGTGGAGTGATTGGGTGGGGAAGTTTTAGAAATTTTGTTGAGTAACAATAAAGTTGTTTAATTACAAATAAAGTCCTTTAATTTACAATAAAGTTGTTTAAAAAGCACACGTTATCGATTACAATTAGAATAATCGAACGTGTGTTTTTTTATAAACAAAATAAGGTTGTGGATGAATGTCAAATATTATTAGATACAAAGGAAAAGAACTAACATTACATAAGTCGATAAAAAATCCTAATTTTCTTGGTAAAACCGTTTTAGTGAATGACCCATGGGATTATGTGGAAATGTGGCTTAAAAGAAATAATCATAATGATGAAGCTATATTCTATTGGCAACAATCACGCCAGTTTTATGAAGCTTCTACCATGCTACCTTTAACTTCCTCCCCATTGACGATATATT
>DATBUB010000203.1:0-14606 GCA_036516555.1 Bacillaceae bacterium | reverse complement strand
CTGCTTTGCGAAGACGCAAAGCTGGTTCTGAAGAGCCTTCAGCGGGACTACCCCTTTGAAGTGGAAGAAGTGGACATCAGCCGAAGTGATAAGCTGACTGAAGAATATGGGCTGATGATTCCGGTTGTAGAAATGGAAGGGAAGATGATCCAATACGGTTTGATCGACCCTGTCACAATAGAAGAAGAATTGAAAAAACATATTGTTTGAATTCTGTTGAGGGCCCTGTTACAATGAATGTGAGACAGGGGTCTTCATTTTTTTAATGTAATTGGGACATAATTTGTCTACCTGGGACATAATTAGTCCTTTAGTGTAACAAAGGAGCATCCAAATGAACAAACTTCTGGACATCCAAAAGAAATTATTGCCCGACATGCTGGCTGTTATGCAAAAGCGTTACCAGATTCTCCGTTCCATACGCTTGACCGAGCCTGTCGGAAGAAGGACATTGGCAGAAATGCTGGGGATGACAGAGCGAGTGCTCAGGAGCGAGGTTGAGTTTCTGAAATTCCGCCAGCTGATCAGCATTAAATCCTCCGGCATGACCATGACAGAGGAAGGGAATGCCCTGCTGTTGGAAATGGATGGCATGATGCGCGAAATAACGGGTATTCATACATTGGAGGGCATGCTGAAAGAAGCACTGGGTATCAAAGAAGTGGTGGTGGTTCCTGGTGACAGCGATGAAACTCCCCTTGTAAAGGAAGAGCTTGGAAAAGCTTCTGCCGACCGTTTAAGCGACAGTCTGCACAAGAAAAACATCATTGCCGTCACTGGGGGAACCACGATGGGCTGTACAGCAGAGATGCTTACTCCATCCGTTGGGGAAGGCAGAAGTTTACTGTTTGTTCCTGCCCGCGGAGGGATTGGGGAAGATGTGAAAAATCAGGCCAATTCGATCTGTGCCAAGATGGCTGAGAGTTCAGGAGGGGCCCACCGGGTCCTGTATGTGCCTGACCAGGTGAGCAAGGAAGTGCAGGAGACGCTGATCAAAGAGCCTTCCATCATGGAAATCCTCCAGCTGATCAAATCTGCGGATATTGTGCTTCACGGAATCGGGGATGCAGTCACAATGGCAAAGAGGCGCAGAACAGATGAAGAAGGCATGAACAAAATCATACAGGGAAATGCTGTAGGAGAAGCATTCGGCTATTACTTTGATGAGAATGGAGAAGTGGTCCATAAGGTTCCTACCATCGGCCTGCAGCTATCCGATCTGAAAAATGCCCGCAAGGTTATTGCAACTGCCGGCGGAAAATCGAAAGCAAAAGCAATCAAATCCTACATGAAAAGCGCCCCGCCATCCACCGTACTGATTACGGATGAAGGTGCGGCAAAGCAGCTATTGAAAGGAGCATCCTCCACGGATGATACCTTTTAAATTATAGATTGACCTTTCAATTGACAAAGGAGGAAGATAAAAATGGCAGTTAAAGTTGGTATCAATGGTTTCGGAAGAATCGGGCGCAACGTTTTTCGTGCGGCGCTAAACAATCCAGAGGTTGAAATTGTAGCAGTGAACGATCTGACGGATGCGAATATGCTCGCGCATTTGCTTCAATACGACTCTGTCCACGGGACACTTACAGAAGAAGTATCTGTAGATGGCGATTCCATCGTGGTTGGTGAACACAGAATCAAAGTTTTGGCAGAGCGCGATCCGGCGAATTTGGGCTGGGGAGACCTCGGTGTTGATATTGTCGTAGAATCAACAGGAAGATTTACCAAAAGGGCAGACGCTGCCAAGCATTTGGAAGCAGGTGCAAAAAAGGTGATCATTTCAGCCCCTGCAACGGATGAAGACATTACGGTCGTAATGGGAGTCAACGAGGATAAATACGATCCGGCCAACCACAACGTGATCTCAAATGCTTCCTGCACGACAAATTGCCTTGCTCCGTTTGCCAAAGTCCTGAATGACCAATTCGGGATCAAGCGCGGCATGATGACAACTGTGCACTCTTATACAAATGACCAGCAGATCCTTGATCTGCCTCATAAAGATTACAGGCGGGCAAGAGCCGCTGCAGAAAACATCATTCCAACTACGACAGGTGCTGCAAAAGCGGTTGCCCTTGTACTTCCAGAATTGAAAGGCAAGCTGAATGGAATGGCGATGCGTGTTCCGACACCAAATGTATCGGTTGTCGACCTTGTTGCAGAGCTTGAGAAAGATGTAACTGCAGAAGAAGTAAACGCGGCTTTGAAAAATGCAGCGGAAGGTGAATTGAAAGGAATCATGGCTTATACTGAAAAGCCGCTCGTATCCACGGACTATAACGGAGATACACATTCCTCCACCATTGATGGGTTGTCTACCATGGTGCTGGAAGGCAATATGGTGAAGGTTCTGTCCTGGTACGATAACGAAATCGGCTATTCCAACCGGGTAGTGGACCTCGCAGCCTTTATGGCCAAAAGAGGCTTGTAAGATTCAGCACCGCTGCCGGAAATTATGCCAAGCGCTCAGGTTTTGTTGGATAAATTATGTCCCGGAAACTATAATATAAATTGAATCACAGGGGGAGCGGGGAACAATCCCCCTCCCTTTTATTTGTCCAAATAATGAAGCGGATGTTTTAGACCGGAATGGACTGGTCTTGAGTGTTGCCTGCTGGCTTTTGGACAGGCCGGCGAACATCCTGCTTTCATGCTGAGGAGGCTTGCGAGATGGAGAAAAAATCGATTAAAGACATTAGCGTCAAAGGAAAAAGAGTCTTTTGCCGCGTTGATTTCAACGTGCCGATGAGCGATGGCAAAGTAACGGATGACACACGGATCCGTGCCGCACTTCCCACTATCGAGTACTTGGCCAGCCAGGGTGCCGTTGTCATATTGGCGAGCCATTTGGGCCGCCCAAAAGGGGAAGTAAAAGAAGAGCTTAGACTGAGCCCTGTCGCTGTACGCCTGGGCGAGCTGCTGGGGAAAGAAGTGAAAAAAGCGGATGAAGCATATGGTGAGGAAGTAAAAAAACAACTCTCCGAAATGAAGGAAGGAGACATCATCCTTCTTGAAAACGTCCGTTTTTATCCTGGAGAAGAAAAAAATGATCCAGAGCTGGCCAAAGCATTTGCCGATCTGGCGGATGTATACGTCAATGATGCTTTTGGAGCAGCCCACCGAGCACATGCATCCACGGAAGGCATCGCCCAATACCTTCCTTCCGTCGCCGGTTTTCTGATGGAAAAAGAACTCGAGGTCCTTGGAAAGGCACTGTCCAATCCAGAACGTCCATTTACTGCTATTATTGGAGGTGCCAAGGTTAAGGATAAAATCGGCGTCATCGATAACCTGTTGGAGAAAGTGGATAATCTGATCATCGGCGGGGGTCTTGCCTACACATTCGTTAAAGCACAGGGACATGAAATCGGAAAATCCCTGCTCGAAGAAGATAAGATTGATTTGGCCAGCTCCTTCATCAAAAAAGCTGAGGAAAAAGGCGTAAACTTCTACATGCCGGTGGATGCCGTTATTGCAGACGATTTTTCCGAAAAAGCTTCTGTCAAACATGTGGATATCAGTGAGATCCCTTCAGATTGGCAAGCACTTGACATCGGCCCTGAAACGGCGGCTCTCTACCGCGAAGTCATCCAAAAATCCAAACTGGTCATTTGGAATGGACCGATGGGGGTTTTTGAAATGGAGCCGTTTGCAGGGGGAACTAAGGCGGTTGCCGAGGCTCTGGCCGAATCAAAAGGGACTTATTCCGTCATCGGCGGCGGAGACTCAGCTGCAGCGGTGGAAAAATTCGGTCTCGCAGACCAGATGAGCTATATTTCTACAGGAGGGGGAGCTTCCCTGGAATTTATGGAAGGAAAGGTTCTGCCTGGAGTTGCAGCCCTAGATGATAAATAATCTGCCGGAGCATCATGGGGCATCAGTCAGCTGCTTCATGTATAATCCACAGACGAAAGGATGATCAGTTCATGCGTAAACCCATTATCGCCGGGAATTGGAAAATGAATAAAACGATTAGTGAGGCCGAACACTTTGCAAACGAAGTGAAGGACCGGATACCCGCAAAGGATCAGACGGATGCCGTCATCTGTGCTCCAGCTTTATTCCTGGATCGGCTTGTGAAACTGGCGGAAGGAAGCGACGCAGAAGTCGGTGCACAGAACATGCATTTTGAAGACAGCGGAGCTTTTACAGGAGAAATCAGCCCGCTCGCCCTTAAAGACATGGGTGTATCCTATGTCATCATCGGCCATTCAGAGCGTCGTGAAATGTTCAATGAAACAGACGAAACCGTCAATAAAAAAGTGCACGCAGCTTTCAAGCATGGTTTAAAACCTATCGTTTGCGTTGGGGAAACCTTGGAGCAGCGTGAAAACGGAAACACGACAGAAGTGGTCGGAGCCCAAACCGAAAAAGCGCTGCAAGGCCTATCTGACCAGGAAGTCAAGGAAACAGTCATCGCCTATGAACCGATATGGGCCATTGGCACGGGAAAATCATCTACGGCAGAGGACGCCAACGAAGTATGCTCTCACATCCGGAAAACCGTGGCGGATCTCTTCTCAAAAGAGGCGGCTGATGCTCTCCGCATTCAATATGGAGGCAGCGTAAAGCCTGAAAACATCCGTGATTATATGGCCAAACCGGATATTGACGGCGCACTTGTCGGCGGAGCCAGCCTCGAACCGGAATCCTTCCTCCGTTTATTGGAGGGTGCCATCAATGGGTAAAGCACCAGTCGCCCTGATCATTCTTGATGGTTTTGGCTGCAGGGAAGAGACAAAGGGGAATGCCGTCGCTCAGGCTAAAAAGCCGAACTTCGATAAATTTTGGAATACATACCCACATAACCAGCTGACGGCATGCGGGGAGGCTGTTGGCCTTCCCGAAGGCCAAATGGGGAACTCCGAAGTGGGGCATTTGAACATCGGAGCCGGCAGGATCGTTTACCAAAGTCTTACCCGCGTGAACATTGCCATCCGGAACGGGGAGTTTGAAAAGAATGAAACATTCCAAGCTGCGATCGACCATGTGAAAAAGACAGGGAATAAGCTACATTATTTTGGTCTCCTTTCTGACGGAGGAGTACACAGCCATATCGACCACCTTTTTGCGCTGCTCAAGCTCGCTGCCGATGAAGGGGTGGAGCATGTATACGTGCATGCCGTTTTGGACGGACGGGATGTCGGCCCGAAAACGGCAGAGCAATATATAAAAGAAACACAGGAAAAGATGGAGGATTACGGTGTCGGCGAATTTGCCACCATTTCCGGCCGTTTCTATTCGATGGATCGGGACAAGCGCTGGGACAGGGTGGAAAAGGCGTATCGTGCGATGACCTACGGTGAAGGGCCTCTTTATACAGACCCGCTGAAAGTGGTTGAGGACTCTTATGACCATGGAATTTTTGACGAATTCGTCATCCCGTCCGTCATTACAGACGAATATGGAAAACCGGTGGCGACCATTGACGATGAAGATGCAGTCATTTTTTACAATTTCCGTCCCGACCGGGCCATCCAAATATCAAATGTATTTACGAATAATGATTTTCAGGCATTTGATAGAGGGCCAGACCGGCCGAAAAACCTGCATTTTGTCTGCATGACTCATTTTTCGGAAACGGTGAAAGGGTACGTTGCCTTCAGAACAGTCAATCTGGATGAAACCTTGGGGGAAATCATTTCAAAAAATGGATTATCCCAGCTTAGGATTGCCGAAACAGAAAAGTACCCTCATGTTACCTTTTTCATGAGCGGAGGACGTGAAGAAACGTTCCCGGGTGAAGAGCGAATCCTGATCGACTCGCCGAAGGTGGCCACGTATGACCTTAAACCCGAAATGAGTGCCTATGAAGTCACAGAGGCATTGTGCGAACAAATAAAAAATGATAAGTTTGATGCAATCATCCTAAACTTTGCGAATCCGGACATGGTAGGCCACTCCGGTATGCTGGAACCGACAATCAAAGCGATTGAAACGGTTGATGAATGTCTGGGGCGCATAGTGGATTTGATTTTGGAAAAAGGCGGAACCGCCATCATTACGGCGGACCACGGGAACTCGGATGAGGTCGTTACATTGGAAGGAAATCCGATGACGGCACATACGACGAACCCGGTTCCCGTCATCATTACCAAGCAGGGCATCAGCGTGAGGGATGTCGGCATTCTGGGGGATTTGGCCCCGACCATGCTCGATCTGCTGGGGCTTGAGAAGCCGGATGCCATGACCGGCCACTCGCTGATTGAAAAACAAGATTTATGATTTTTGATCAAAAAAAAGAAGTTGAGGAGAGATTTTCATGCCATTCATTACAAGAGTATACGCCCGTGAAGTATTGGATTCCCGCGGCAACCCAACAGTTGAAGTGGAAGTATATACGGAGTCCGGTGCATTCGGCCGCGCTTTGGTGCCGAGCGGTGCATCGACAGGTGAATATGAAGCTGTTGAGCTTCGCGATGGGGACAAAGGCCGCTATCTTGGAAAAGGTGTGGAAAAAGCGGTTGAGAACGTCAACGAAATCATTGCAGAAGAAATCATCGGTTTTGATGTGACCGACCAAGTCGGCATTGATGAAACACTCATCGAGCTTGACGGAACAGAAAACAAAGGCAAGCTGGGCGCCAATGCCATTTTGGGTGTATCCATGGCCGCTGCCCGTGCCGCAGCTGACTTCCTCGGATTGGATTTGTACCAATACCTTGGAGGATTTAATGCCAAACAGCTTCCGGTCCCGATGATGAACATCTTGAACGGCGGAGAGCATGCGGACAATAACGTTGACATCCAAGAATTCATGGTCATGCCGGTCGGAGCTTCGAATTTTAAAGAAGCGCTTCGCATGGGTGCTGAAATTTTCCACAGCCTGAAATCCGTTTTGAAGGAAAAAGGCCTGAATACCAGCGTTGGAGACGAAGGCGGATTTGCTCCTAACCTGAAGTCCAACGAAGAAGCACTTGAAACAATTATGACAGCCATCGAAAAAGCGGGCTACAAGCCAGGAGAAGAAGTGAAACTTGCCATGGACGTTGCTTCCTCCGAGTTCTTCAGCAAAGAAGACGGCAAATATCATTTGAGCGGAGAAGGCATTGTGCGCACTTCCGAAGAAATGGTTGCCTGGTATGAAGAGCTGGTTGAAAAATATCCGATCATCTCCATCGAGGACGGATTGGATGAAAACGACTGGGCCGGCCACAAGCTGCTGACAGAGCGCATCGGCAAAAAGGTCCAGCTTGTCGGGGACGACCTGTTCGTGACGAACACGAAGAAGCTTTCCCGCGGCATTGAAGAAGGCGTAGGCAACTCCATCCTGATTAAAGTGAACCAGATAGGTACATTGACTGAAACCTTCGACGCCATCGAAATGGCCAAACGTGCTGGCTACACAGCCGTTATTTCCCACCGCTCCGGCGAAACGGAAGACAGCACCATCGCTGATATCGCTGTTGCGACAAATGCCGGCCAAATCAAAACGGGTGCTCCATCCCGTACGGACCGTGTGGCAAAATACAACCAGCTTCTTCGCATTGAGGATCAGCTGGCTGACACAGCACAGTACCTGGGTGCAAGAGCATTCTACAACATTAACCGATAATTTGTTTTTACAGGGCAGCCTTTCGGAAGGCTGCCCTTTTTATGTGCATGAAATCCGAAAAAACTTGTACCCTGCACCTATATATGGTACATTTAGGATAACTTTTTATGTCCGTAATCAGGAGGTGTGCGTCGGTGCATACATTGGCCATTACATTATTGATCATTGTTTCCATTGCACTTATCATTGTTGTCTTGCTCCAATCCGGCAAAAGTGCGGGACTGTCGGGTGCTATTTCCGGAGGTGCGGAACAGCTCTTCGGGAAGCAAAAAGCCCGTGGGATGGACTTGGTCCTTCACCGCATCACGGTTGTCCTTTCCATCTTGTTTTTCCTGCTGACGATTGCGGTCTCACTTTTTGAAGTATAAAACAAGCGAACCTGGTCTAAAAAAGGACCAGGTTTTTATTTTTTATCCGGCGTTTTTCTGGATTGTTCCGTTCCGCTTTGATAAAAATAATCTAAGCGGCAGAAATGTTTTGCAACAGCTGCTTGAAGGAAATAGGTACATAGGGCGTGCATTTTGTTTTGCTGAAGGGATCTTGTTACACAGTATTTGCTTTGCCAAAGTGCGTTATTACTGATTAATCAGTGTTTATTACCGGTTTTGCCCGATTTGTTACCGATTATGTTGGGTTTATTACCGTACATTTTAAACATATAATCACTGCTCATTGTTGAGGGAACATCACGTTTAATAGGTTACTCTCAATATTAGGCATTCTACTCCAGGATACTCACGGTTTATAAATCAATAACAACAGAATTTTTATAGCAAGGAGCCATCAGAATGAAAATCAAATTACCTCAGCCATTTACCTTTGAAGCGGGAGAGCGGGCAGTGCTGCTTCTGCACGGATTTACAGGAAGCAGCGCGGACGTCCGGATGCTGGGGCGCTTCCTCGAGAAACAGGGATATACGTGCCATGCTCCGCAGTATAAGGGTCACGGAGTCCCGCCGGATGAGCTGGTACATACAGGGCCGGACGACTGGTGGAAGGATGTCATGATGGGGTATGACCACCTGAAAGCCAGGGGGCACAAGGAAATTGCCGTTGCCGGCCTGTCGCTCGGCGGGGTATTTTCCCTGAAATTGGGCTACACTGTACCTGTAAAGGGTATCGTGCCGATGTGTGCCCCCATGTACATAAAAAGCGAAGAGGTTATGTACCAGGGCATTTTGCAATATGCCCGTGATTTTAAAAAGTTTGAAGGTAAATCTAAGGAACAGATCGATCTCGAGATGGAGGAGTTCAAAAAGACTCCTATGAAGACATTGAAAGCACTTCAAGAGCTGATTGCTGATGTCCGGGACCATGTGGACATGCTGTATGCACCGCTTTTTGTCGTGCAGGCCAGGCATGATGAGATGATCAATACGGACAGCGCCAACATTATATTCAACAAAGCCGAATCCATTCAAAAGGATTTGAAATGGTATGAGGACTCGGGGCATGTCATTACGCTGGACAAGGAGAAAGACCAGCTGCATGAGGATGTACTCGAATTTTTGGAAAGTTTGGATTGGACCGTACCCGCACATAAGGAGGGATAAGGATGGAAGAGAACATTCAGGCACTGATGGACAGGGTAACAGCATACATGAAGGATGAGGCGTATAAGCCGCTGACCGTAAAGGAAATGGAAGAGGCGTTTGGCATAACGGACGCAGAGGATTTTAAGGCTCTTGTAAAAGCGCTCGTACACATGGAGGAAAGAGGGCTTGTCGTTCGGACGAGAAGCAACCGTTATGGGCTTCCGGAAAAAATGAATCTTGTCCGCGGCTCCCTGTCAGGTCATGCGAAGGGCTTCGCATTTGTCATTCCGGATGAAGCCGGGATGGATGACATTTTCATACCGCCCCACGAAAAAAGCGGAGCTATGCACGGTGATACCGTACTGGTCCGTGTTTCTTCCGACAGTTCCGGAACCCGCCGGGAGGGGACGGTTGTCCGTATTCTCGAACGCGGCTACACACAGGTGGTAGGAACATATTCAGAGAGCAAAAATTTCGGCTTCGTCATACCGGATGACAAGAAGATCGCAGATGATATTTTTATCCCCAAAAATGCGAGCATGGGTGCCGTGGAAGGACATAAAGTGGTAGTGAAAATTACGGCCTACCCGGAGGAACGGAAAAATGCCGAGGGGGAAATCGTCCAGATTCTCGGCCATAAAAACGATCCTGGTGTCGATATTCTGGCCATCATCCATAAACACGGATTGCCACTCGCATTTCCGGATGAAGTCATGGACCAGGCCAACAGCGTTCCTGATGAAGTGGATCAGACTGAAATTCCAAACCGCCGTGACCTCCGTGACCAGGTCATCGTCACCATCGACGGAGCCGATGCCAAGGATCTGGATGATGCCGTGACCTTGACGAAATTGGAAAATGGCCACTATAAGCTTGGCGTACACATAGCAGATGTAAGCCATTATGTAAAAGAAGGCTCACCGATAGACCGTGAAGCGTATGAGCGAGGAACGAGCGTATATTTGGTCGACCGGGTCATTCCGATGATTCCTCACCGGCTGTCAAACGGGATATGTTCCCTGAATCCGAAGGTCGACCGTTTTACACTATCCTGTGAAATGGAGCTGAACGATCAGGGAGAAGTCGTCAGCCATGAGATTTTTCAAAGCGTCATCAAGACGACGGAGCGCATGACGTATTCGGACGTCAATAAAATATTGATGGATAAAGATGAAGAGCTCAGACAAAAATATGAGCCGCTCGTCCCGATGTTTGAACTGATGGAAGAGCTTCAGGGCATTCTTCAAAATAAACGGATGAAGCGCGGAGCCATCGATTTTGATTTTAAAGAAGCGAAAGTGCTGGTGGATGAAGACGGCAAACCGACAGATGTCGTGGTAAGGGAACGCTCCATCGCCGAAAGGATCATTGAGGAATTCATGCTTGTCGCAAACGAAACGGTTGCAGAGCACTTTCACTGGCTGGAAGTTCCATTCATCTATAGAATCCACGAAGATCCAAAGGAGGAAAAACTTCAGCGGTTCTTCGAATTCATCACGAACTTTGGCCTTATCGTCAGAGGGACGGCCAATTCTGTCCACCCTCGAGCTTTGCAGGAAATTATCGAAGCGGTCGAAGGCAAGCCGGAGGAAATGGTGATTTCCACTCTGATGCTAAGGTCCATGCAGCAGGCAAAGTATGATCCGGAAAGCCGGGGACACTTTGGACTTTCAACAAAATTCTATACACATTTTACTTCACCCATCCGCCGTTATCCGGATTTGATTGTCCACCGGCTGATACGGACGTATTTGGTTGAAGGCAGCCTGGACGACGCCACCCGGGCGAAGTGGGCCGCTCAGCTCTCGGAGATTGCCGTACACACGTCCAAAATGGAGAGGCGTGCCGTCGATGCCGAGCGTGACACGGATGAGCTTAAAAAAGCGGAATTCATGGAGGATAAAATTGGGGAAGAATTTGACGGAATCATCAGTTCCGTCACCAACTTCGGAATGTTCGTTGAGCTTCCGAACACGATTGAGGGCCTTGTCCATGTCAGCTACATGACAGACGACTATTATCATTATGAAGAACGCCAAATGGCCATGATCGGGGAGCGGACAGGCAATGTGTTCAGAATCGGTGATGAAATTACCGTCAGGGTCATTAAAGTAAACAAGGACGAGCACGACATCGACTTTGAAATCGTCGGCATGAAAAACAACCGCCGCCGCAGCGATGAAGACATCAAACCAAAAATCGTCAAGCTGAAAGGACCGGGCAAAAACGGTGGAAAAGGAAACGAGGGGCCTCAGGGTCCATCCGATGATGATGGCTGGTCCACAAGACCGCCAAAAAAGAAAAAGAAAAGATCCTATGACAATAAATCAGCGGCTGCTCGAAAAAAAGGCAAGGCCAAAAAGAGATAACGCACATCCTGGGTTAGAGGCCTTGTGCTTCTAACCTCTTTTATTTCCGTGTATAATATGTACACAGTGCCATTGGAGCAAGGGGGGGAAGAAACATGCCAAAAGGGGCAGGAAAGACGGTTGCGCAAAATAAAAAAGCGTATCATGATTATTTCGTCGAGGAAACCTATGAAGCAGGGATTGTCCTGCAGGGTACCGAAATCAAATCCATCCGTGCAGGCAAAATCAATTTGAAAGATTCATTTGCCCGTATTCAGCAGGGCGAGCTGTTTCTGCACAATTGCCATATCAGCCCGTACGAGCAGGGGAATAGATACAACCATGATCCGCTGAGGACCAGGAAGCTGCTGCTCCATCGCAAGGAGATCAATAAACTGATTGGCGAATCAAAAGAGCAGGGGTATTCCATTGTTCCTCTGAAAATGTACCTGAAAAACGGGTATGCAAAAGTACTGATCGGCCTTGCGAAGGGTAAAAAGAAATATGATAAGCGGGAAGATTTGAAGCAGAAAGAAGCGAAGAGGGATATCGAACGGGCTTTCAGGGAACGCCAGAAAATGTAAAACACCTGTGTGATCTCTTGATTTTTTGCGAACATATGTTATAATAAGCATTGTAACGCTGAAGGGCTCAACTTTTCCGAGTACCCGATTTGATATGGTTTGCCAGCGGCAAATACTTTATCTTTTTAACATGGGGACGCTACGGATTCGACAGGGATAGTTCGAGCTCAGGCTGCGAGTCGAGGGGATCGGCCTCGTAAAAACGTCAAAGCCAATAATAACTGGCAAAACTAACAACAACCTCGCTTTAGCTGCCTAATAAGGCCTTAAGCGGATCCTCCCTCCATCGCCCATGTGGTAGGGTCAGGGTCTCACTCTAAGTGGGCTACGCCGGAAGTCCTCCGCCTGAGGACCATGGAAGAGACTAATCAGGCTAGCGCTTCGGATGCCCGTCGATAGGCGGAAGAAGACGCGAAAAACGAATATATCGACTACACTCGTAGACGCTTGGGTGCCGATGTTTCTGGACGTGGGTTCGATTCCCACCGTCTCCACCAAATACATATTTGGTGGTTTTTTATTTATATGACTTAATTATAAAAAAATAAGTTCGCGTTAAGTATTTTGAATTTTTTAATTATTTAGAGTGTCTATAGGACCGTTTTTTATCTCTATTTAGGATAAATTCGATGTAACGCTTATAGGTTCCCATTAATAAATGTGAAGAAGTTATAATTTTTTCCATTGATATACCAATTTTCATTGAAGTGAATAATTTAATGCTTTTATGTCATAATTAAATTAATCCTGCTAAAGACAAAACAATGGCTCTCCTAATAGAGAGCTTTTTTTCTTGTACTGAATTTGAGAATAAGTAATTTTTTTTGAAAATAAAAACCAAATGTTTTCCTATAACGTCAAATTATTGAAGGTGAGGAGGTTTGCCGTGATTACAGAACATTGCAATGTCGGAAAAGAAGATTATCAAATCACCGCCGAAATGGAATTTTGGTTGAGTGAACTGATGGATACATACGGAGAAGATGTTGTTTGGCTGGCTTACAGTTACGTAAGGGATAAACATGTTGCCGAAGATATAGCACAAAATACATTCATAAAATGTTATTTGCATGCATCAAATTTTCGGGGAGATTCGGCAATAAAAACCTGGCTTTATAGAATTACAATTAACGGTTGCAAAGATTACTTAAGAAGTGCTTATTTCAGGCGTATTTGGCCAACCAATTTGATTCAAACATTTATAAAAGAACATGCACCTTCAACTGAATCGGTTTATATGGAGTATGATCAATCAGATGACTTGATTGAAAGCATCTATCTTTTACCGAGCAAATACAGGGAAGTAATTATGCTGTATTACTTTGAAGACTTCAAAATAAAAGAGATGGAGCAAATTCTCGGCATAAAAGGAAATACAATAAAAACCCGGTTAAGAAAAGCTAGAAAGCTGCTTAAGGAAAAGGTAAAAATAGAGAAAGGGGGATTTCCCTTTGAATGATAGATTAAAAGATTTAAGAAAAAAGATGATTGCCCAAGAATTGCAGCATGTACAGTTTGGAAACATTAACAAGAAAAAGGTACTAAACAGGATTAGGTCAATGGATAAGAAGAAGGTGAATCATTGGCTTCCAAATGGTCTTGGCATGTTAATGGCAGCTGGGCTGATGTTTATTGCCGCAGTGTTTGCCGAGGATTATTTGAAGAATTCATATTCAGAAAAAAACATTGACATGGTTCAAACTAACAAAGCGGGAATAGGTTCAGAGACTGATCATTTGAAAATATTAACAAAGGAAGATGTTCAGCTGTTGATGATAAATACGGGAGAACATTTTAGGACAGTAAAAGGATTTTTTACGTATGAAAATAATTACCTGGAAGAAACAGTTGAATATCAGGTTAGTTTGAAAAGCAATGAAGAGGGTTCCTTTGTCAAGACGAAGATACATGGAAAAGAACAAGACAATCAAGAGATATTATCTAAAGAGGATTATAGTAAGACGGAGATTCTGATTGGGGATAAACTCCTGCAACTTTATAACGAAAGCAAGACATTTCAATTATCCACTGTTCCCCGTCAAATGAATAAGGAAAATAATATTGTTGGGAATGACAATAGCCTTCAGACATACGCTGGTTCTGCAGCCGCCTCTTTAAATCCGTTTGAACTTAGTGTCATATTTTTGAATGACCATCAGGACTGGGAAATTGAAAAGCAATCAGTACCCTATCTTGATAGAACTGCCTTGGTTATCAAAGGTGATTTGAATAAAGAAAACAGGGATAAGTTCAATGCTTTTTCCTTCAGTTTGTGGGTGGATAGGCAAACCGGAATTTTGCTGAAAAAGGAATTGTACGGAAATAATCAAGAAGCTGTGGAAAAGTTAGAAACAAAGGAATTGGAGATCGATAAACCGCTGAATAAGAAAAAATTTTCTCTGGTTATACCGGAAGACTATACACTAAAAAAATAAGTTCTTTCTCCCCTTCCTTTAGAAAAAGAAGGAGTCATGCTTTCTTAATTGAAAAAGACCGATTATCTGCATCGGTCTATATTTTTTAACATTTACCTTTTATTCAATCGGAGGTTTTTTAGTGAAAAAATCATTCCTTTTAATAT
>DATBUB010000202.1:0-8424 GCA_036516555.1 Bacillaceae bacterium | reverse complement strand
AAATATTCGGCAAGACCTTCATAGATCGCTGCAGCGGCTTTTTCCCGATATTTTTTTGTCCTGATCATGCCTTCTTCGTTGGCATTGCTCATGTAGCCAAGTTCAAGCAGGATGGAAGGCTGGCTGTTTTCTCTGAGGACGTAATAGTCTCCGTAGCGGGTTCCGCGGTCTTTGAGAGTGATGGATTTTGCCACGTGCTTATGGATGGTTTCCGCCATTCTCTTTTCGTACGAATAATAATAATATGTAGTATGGCCGTTTACTTTTCTGCTCTCCGTACTGTCGTAATGCAGGCTGATAAAAGCGTCTGCGCGGTTTACTGAAGATTTGTACGTCCTGTCTTTCAGACTTACATACCGGTCTGACTCTCTCGTCATGATGACATTGGCGCCGGCAGTTTCCAATTTTTTTGCCAGAAGATTTGCTGTCTGCAGCGTCAATTCTTTCTCAAGAGTCCCGCGTGCACCCGCGGCTCCCTGGTCACGGCCTCCATGGCCCGGGTCAATCACGATGGTCTTTCCTTTAAGGCCTTTTTCTCCCGGTGCAGGGGGATTGTCAGTCATGGAAACGATCCAGCCCGCCACGTAACCGGTTCTGCCGTTGCCCATGCTTACCTTATACCAGTCGCCGTCTTTTTCCTGGACTTGATATATATCTCCTGCGTTTGCACTTCCGACAATGCTGGATTGAAGGGAAGGTTTTTTGCGGATATTCGTTCCATCGTGCAATATCACCAAGTTGGAACCTGCACTCTTGGAAGCTTTTCCTTTTGGCGTTCCGTCTGCCGACAATTCCACATAGTCGCTGCTGATCCAGGCTGTTCCCTGGCCATAGGCAATGCTTGTCCACCCATTCTTTTGGCTGATGACCACAACTTGGTCACCTTTATTCATTTTCCCGTGAATCGTGCCATTTAGGCTCGGCTCTGCACGCACATTCAGGCTATTAACCGTAATTGTTCCCTTTTTTCCATTTGAACTTTCTCCGCCTTGTACCGTGACAAGCCACTCCGCAACCCAGCCCTTTTTACCGGAAGGCAGAATGATCTCGTACCAGTCACCCTTTTTATTTTCAACCTGATACGTTTCCCCTTCACGAATTTGGGTAAGTACAGAATAGGTTGTGGCAGGGCCTTTGCGTACATTGACAACATCGCCATTGACCTTAACAGTCAAAGAATCGGCAACTGTCGCTGGAGTGAGATGAATGCTGCCAATGATGAGCAACAAAATGGCAGCAGACGCAAAGAATATTTTTTTCCCCAAAAACAATACCGCCTTTCTCTCTATATATACTTCCATTATCGCATGACAGTCAAAAGATAAAAAGGATAAATGTTCTAAATCTGTTCGGGAAAATACGCTTTCGTGGTTTAAAGAACCATGAAACGGCCAAACTATTTTCATAAAGGACTATGATCAGGAGGCATCTTCATATGAGAGCAGCAGAAAAAAACCAATGGTCATCCGTCAGTGCTACCGAAGTTTTTGGCATTGATTTCAACAGCAACATTGAGCGGGAACATCTGCCAGATTTAATGGAGACGGCGCATGAATTCGGATTGTCGTGGAATGACATCCGAAGCTGCAAAAAGAGACTTGAGCGATCGTAAGGATATACGCTCATTTTTTTAAAGTATTGACAATTACTGAAGACCTACGTATGATGATGTAAAGAATCAATCATTCATATTAACCGTTGATGGAGAAAAGTAATCGGGATAATGCGTGGATAGAGAGGAAATGCCGTTGGCTGTAAGCATTTCTGCATGGCTGTCCGGTGAAAGACACTCCGTAGGTTCCGCTTCGAAAGGACCGTTCCCAGTAGAGGCTGGACGCTTATCAGGCGTTATCAGGCAAGTGGAGGCATTTTTTATGCTTCAAAAAGGGTGGTACCACGGGAAATTAAACTCTCGTCCCTTGTTTTTCGGAACAAGGGACGGGGGTTTTTTTGTTCCCGTTTTTTGCCTGCGAATACATAATGGAACCAATTATGAAGAGGAGGTTTACAGAATGGCAATCCAAATACCAAGGGGCACACAGGATATCCTTCCAGGAGAAGTGGAAAAATGGCAACTGATTGAGGACAAAGCCAGAGAAATTTGCCGCAATTATCAATACAAGGAAATCAGGACGCCTATCTTTGAACACACCGAGCTGTTCCTGAGAAGCGTTGGGGATACCACAGACATTGTTCAAAAAGAGATGTATTCCTTTCAAGACCGCGGAGGAAGGGATTTAACCCTGAGACCGGAGGGGACCGCCGCGGTGGTGAGATCATTCGCCGAAAACAAACTGTATGGACAGGCATCGCAGCCCGTCAAGCTCTACTATATGGGGCCGATGTTCCGGTATGAGAGGCCCCAGGCAGGACGGTACCGGCAGTTTGTACAGTTTGGGATAGAGGCCTTGGGAAGCCAAGATCCGGCGATTGATGCCGAAGTGATTTCCCTTGCAATGGAGTTTTACCGTGAAATGGGACTTAAAAAGCTTCGACTTGTCATCAACAGCCTTGGGGACAGTGACAGCCGAAAAGCACACAGAAATGCATTGGTGGGCCACTTCCAGCCCAGGATCGGTGAATTTTGCGAGGACTGCCGGCACAGGCTTGAAAAAAACCCTCTAAGGATTCTGGACTGCAAAAAAGACCGCGATCATGAACTGATGGGTTCTGCTCCATCCATTCTTGACTATCTAAATGATGATTCAAGGCAGTACTTTGAAAAGGTGAAGGATTATTTATCGGCCATGAATATTGATTTTGCGGTAGATCCTACGCTGGTACGCGGTCTGGACTATTACAATCACACAGCATTTGAAATCATGAGTGAAGCGGAAGGGTTTGGTGCGATCACAACGCTTTGCGGAGGAGGACGGTATAACGGGCTTGTACAGGAGGTTGGAGGTCCGGATGTTCCGGGAATCGGATTTGCTTTCAGCATAGAGCGGTTAATCAGTGCCTTGGAAGCGGAAGCAGTGGAACTCCCGCTGAAAGAAGCGATAGATTGCTACATTGTGGCAATGGGGGAAGAAGCCAGAGATTTCTCCGTTCCGCTCCTTCAGGGGCTGCGCCGCGCAGGATTTTCTGCTGAGAGGGACTACCTGGACAGAAAACCAAAAGCCCAGTTCAAGGCTGCCGACCGCCTCGGAGCAAAGTTTGCCCTCATCATCGGCGATGATGAACTTCAGTCAGGGTCCGCTGAAGTAAAGAATTTGGAAAGCGGTGAACAGAAGCAGCTGCCGCTGAGCGAGTTTATTGAAGAATTTGGAAAGCTATGTCAATAAGGAGGATGCATCATGATTGGTAGAACATATTATTGCGGTGAAATAACAGAGAACGCCATTGGGCAAGAAGTTACATTAAAAGGCTGGGTACAGCGCAGACGGGACTTGGGAGGTTTGATATTCATCGATCTCCGTGACAGGACGGGTATCGTCCAGGCCGTGTTCAATCCGGAAGTATCCATGGAGGCACTGGAGACAGCCGAGAAAATCCGCAATGAATATGTGGTGGATGTTAGGGGTACGGTAGTCGCACGGGATGAAGGCACGATCAATGAAAATCTTAAAACCGGAAAGATCGAGATCCGCGTTTCAGAGGTGACCATCATCAATGAAGCAAAGACACCTCCGTTCATCCTTGAAGATGGTACAGATGTATCGGAGGAGGTCCGGCTGAAATATCGTTACTTGGATTTAAGGAGACCCGAAATGTTTTCGGTTTTCAAGATGCGCCATGATATCACAAGAACCATAAGGAATTTCTTGGACGGGGAAGGCTTCTTGGATGTGGAGACTCCGATCCTGACGAAAAGCACTCCCGAGGGAGCAAGGGATTATCTTGTCCCAAGCCGTGTCCATCCAGGCGAATTTTATGCACTGCCGCAATCTCCCCAAATTTTCAAGCAGATGCTGATGGTCAGCGGATTTGATAAATATTATCAAATCGCACGCTGTTTCCGCGATGAGGACCTCCGTGCAGACCGCCAGCCGGAGTTTACCCAAATAGACATCGAAACGAGCTTTATGGGAAAAGAAGAGATCATGGCCATGATGGAAGCTATGATGACGAAAGTCATGAGGGAGGTTAAGGGTCTTGACATAGAAACCCCCTTTCCGGTGATGACGTATGATGATGCCATGTCCCGGTATGGCTCAGATAAGCCGGATACCCGATTTGGCATGGAGCTTCAGGATATTTCGGAACTGGTGGGTAATTCCGGCTTCAAGGTCTTTGCTGGTGCCGTCCAATCAGGCGGCCAAGTAAAAGCCGTCGTGGTTGCAGGCGGTGCCGAGAGATATTCCCGTAAGGATATTGATGCATTGGGTGAATATGCAGGACGTTACGGGGCCAAGGGACTTGCGTGGCTCAAAGCGGAAGAGGGAGCTGTGAAGGGACCGATTGCCAAATTCTTCGGGGAAGAAGAACAGCGGCAGCTTTTGGATAAACTCGGTGCAAAAGCAGGCGATCTTTTGCTGTTTGTTGCGGATAAGGCAGGGGTTGTTGCAGAAGCACTTGGCGCACTCCGCCTTAAGCTCGGGAAAGAACTTGGATTGATTGACCAAAGCAAATTCAATTTTTTGTGGGTAACGGAATGGCCGCTGCTTGAGTATGACGAAGAAGACGATCGTTATTATGCAGCGCATCATCCTTTTACAATGCCTGCAAGAGAAGATATCCCGCTGCTTGAAACAAATCCTGCGGAAGTCCGGGCCGAAGCCTATGATCTTGTGCTGAATGGCTATGAGCTTGGCGGAGGATCGCTCCGTATTTTCGAAAGGGACCTTCAGGAAAAAATGTTTAAAGCCCTCGGCTTTACAGAAGAGGAAGCAAAGGAGCAATTCGGTTTCCTCATGGACGCATTTGAATATGGGACTCCTCCTCATGGAGGAATCGCGCTTGGCCTGGACCGGATGGTCATGCTTCTTGCCAACCGCTCGAGCCTCCGGGATACCATTGCCTTCCCTAAAACGGCCAGCGCAAGCGACCTCCTGATGAAGGCGCCGGATGCAGTGAGTGATGCACAGTTGGCCGAATTGAGCCTTGCCATCAAAGAGAATCCATCTTCAAAGGCATAAAAGCGGCCTGCTGAAAAGGTGTAAAACTGTCATTTCAGGAGGAATTTTCCCAACTATTTTTGTTTGAAAAACGCCACTTCCTGTGCTATTATTTAACCAACAACAAAGTCCTGATGTGTTCGTCTTACTGCCTTATCGTTTTGACCGACAAGTCTTACCTACGGGAGTCTGGAGTTTCCGGATTGATTGCAAGCCTCCACGAGAGGACGCATGATGCCCGGAGCAGGACACCCACCTGCCGAGAGCGGGTTCAAAACAAAGGATTTTACGGACGGCACGATTGGGACTTTTCTTTTTTATGAAAATGCTGATCTACAGCCTGCAGAGATGCGGGCTGTTTTTGTATGCAAATTGCGATGTTTGTAAGTGATGAAAAGGAGAAAGCTTCCGCATTTCCAGCAGCATCCGCAATTGTGATGTGAAGTTCCGCAATCGGGTGCCTGAGTTCCGCAATTCGTGGGTGAAGTTCCGCAATTCCAGCAGCATCCGCAATTGTGATGAAAAGTTCCGCAATCGGGAGCCGGAGTTCCGCAATTCATGCGTGAACTTCCGCAATCAGGTGCCGAAGTTCCGCAATTCCAGCAGCATCCGCAATTGTGATGAGAGTTCCGCAATCGAGTGCCTGACTTCAGTAATTCTGCTTAAACCAAGTATTTTTATATGAATTTATCTGGAGCTATTGCTTTCGTTTCAGGTTTCAATTATTCTAAGTCAGGATAGAAAATAGTATGTCATAGATTTGGAGTGGATCGCATGCTGCACCAATTTTCTCGAAATGAATTGGCTATTGGAAAAATAGGCCTGGATATACTGAAGAACAGTTCTGTCGCCATTTTGGGTGTTGGCGGGGTCGGCTCATTTGCCGTAGAAGCTCTTGCCCGCTCAGGAGTAGGAAGACTGATTCTTGTCGATAAGGACGATGTGGATATCACGAACGTAAACAGGCAAATTATGGCCCTGCTCTCGACAGTAGGCCAGCCTAAAGTTGATTTGATGAAAGACCGGATTCGGGACATCAATCCTGATTGTGAAGTTATCGCGCTAAAAATGTTTTACACCGAAGAAACATATGAAGAATTTTTCAGGTATAAGCCCGATTACGTCATAGATGCTTCAGATACGATCTCATACAAAATCCACCTTATCAAAGAGTGCCTCAAAAGGGATATCCCGATGATATCCTCCATGGGGGCGGCGAATAAGATGGATCCGACCCGATTCATGATAAAAGATATTTTCAAAACACATACAGACCCTATCGCGAAAGTCATCCGGACAAGGCTGCGAAAAGAAGGGTACAAAAAAGGTGTACCGGTCGTCTTTTCGGATGAAAGCCCGATTGTCATCCGGGAAGATGTCCGCAAGGAAGTGGGAAAGGAAGGCGCTGAGATCCGGAAAGCGGAAATGCCTCCGTCCTCCAATGCATTTGTACCGTCAACGGCCGGTTTGATCATGGCCAGCTATGTGGTAAGGGAATTGCTGAAAGATATCAAGATTCAGCGCGTATCAGATGAGAAATGAAAGAGGCGCCTCCCATAGGAGGCGCCGGATTTATTATTTCATGATTTTTTCGTAGATGGCGGCCAAGGCCTGCTCAAATTTTCCCGTCCGTTTCGGTTTGTAATACTGCTTATTTCTTAGCTTATCGGGCAGATATTGCTGCTTCACCCAACCTGCTTCATAATCATGCGGATATTTATAATCCACTCCCCGTCCCAGCGCGGAGGCGCCTTTATAATGGGCGTCCTTGAGATGGAGCGGCACTTCGCCGCTTTTGCCGGCCCGGATGTCAGCCAATGCTTCGTCGATGGCTTGAATCGCTGAGTTGGATTTTGGGGAAAGACAAAGCTCAATGACTGCATTGGCAAGGGGAATTCTCGCTTCAGGAAATCCGATTTTCTCGGCAGTCTGGATGGCTGCCAGTGTCCTTGGTCCGGCCTGTGGGCTTGCCAGGCCAATATCTTCATAGGCAATGACAAGAAGTCTTCTTGAAATGCTTGGAAGGTCACCAGCTTCAATCAATCTTCCGAGATAATGAAGCGCTGCATTGGGATCGCTGCCTCGTATGGACTTTTGGAATGCACTCAGGACATCATAATGGGCATCGCCATCTTTATCATGGGCGAGGCTTTTTTTCTGCAGGCATTCCTCCGCAATGCCGACTGAAATATGTATGGTTCCCGCAGTATCCGGTTCAGTCGATATGACCGCCAGTTCAAGGGCATTCAGCGCACTCCGTACATCTCCGTTGCTGGCAGTGGCGAAATGCATGAGAGCATCCTCATCTATTTCCACTTTATACTTGCCCAGCCCGCGGTCCGAATCTTCAAGTGCCCTCTTGATCAAAAGTACCATTTCTTCTTGGGATAAGGGAAAAAGCTCGAATATCTGGCAGCGGCTCCGTATGGCAGGATTGATGGCATGATACGGATTGCTTGTTGTGGCACCAATCAGGATGATCATGCCGTTTTCCAAATAAGGCAGCAGAAAATCCTGTTTTGTTTTATCCAGGCGATGCACTTCATCCAGGAGAAGGATGACCTTCCCGCTCATCTTTGCTTCAGCAGCCACAATTTCCATGTCCTTCTTATTGTTGGTGACGGCATTCAGCGTTCGAAACGCATATTGGGTGCTTCCTGCTATGGCACTGGCAATGGATGTTTTGCCGATACCGGGAGGGCCGTACAAGATCATGGATGTCAGCTGTTTTGCTTTCACCATCCGTTCAATGATTTTCCCTTCACCGACCAGATGCTGCTGACCGGCAACTTCATGTATGGAACGGGGACGCATCCGATAGGCCAAAGGCTGCAATTTCATCTATCTCTCTCCAAACTGGCGTTCTGTTTTTATCTTCTTCCATCATACCAAATCGGGAGCAAATATGCATACAGGAAAGACGGATATGCTATAATGAAGCAATGCAAAGGAGTAATCGACATGAGAAAAAATGATCATATCATACCCAGACTCATCATCTTTACCACGGGACTCTTGATCATGGCTCTGGGAATTGTCCTGATGATTGTCTCCGATATGGGAGCTTCCCCATGGGATGTCCTTCATGTTGGTCTCCATTATCAGTTTGGCTTGACAATAGGAACATGGTCCATCCTGGTAGGCGTTTTGATATTGGGAAGTTCCGCATTGATGATGCGGCAATGGCCGCAATTTGGGGCCTATATAAATATGTTTGCTCTGGGTGTGTTCATAGATATGTACATGATGCTTCCGTTCATGACGGAGCCTGATGGATGGCTTGGAAAGACCATTATGTTTTTGGCCGGCATGGTCATTTATACGTACGGAATGGGCATTTATATTTCAGCACAGCTGGGGGCGGGGC
>DATBUB010000201.1:0-4826 GCA_036516555.1 Bacillaceae bacterium | reverse complement strand
TTCTTGCCAACCGTCCATGTCATGATGAATCCCCCTAAACCTGTATTTTGGTGAATATGGAACTATTTTGGCAGAAAACACCGTTTTCCGAATAAAAAGATGATAAATCATCCTTTTACTCAATAATGATCCATTTCTCTGTATATATCGACAAACTTTAAGCCCCTTCTACTCTCTCAAAAAAAAAAAAATGAGTGCGGTGTTCAGGACAGCTGAACTTAATAAATGTAATTCTACCAGTAAACTTACTTACATGACCCTTCGGATACAATGATTGTGATATCGGTTACACATGATATCTATATCCTCATTTAATACACGTAAAAATCATTGACTTTTTTCATAAAAAAATGATATCCTAAAGTGTGTAATCGGTTACACATATCGTGTATTTCTTCAGTTAAATAAAGAAGAAACAGGTGGTACAAGTGAACAGTAATATCGTTGTAGTAGGCAGTTTAAATATGGATATTGTCATTTCAGCTGGCAGGATGCCAAAGCTGGGAGAAACGATCCTAGGGGAAAGTGTCACGTATCTGCCTGGAGGCAAAGGCGCCAATCAGGCAGTCGGGGCCGCCAAACTGGGGTCCAGCGTCAAGCTCGCCGGCGCAGTGGGCCAGGATGCTTTTGGGAAATCCATTTTGGAACAACTGAAAAAGGTAAAGGTAGATACAGAGCTGGTCAGAACGGTACCCGGCACTTCCACAGGTGTGGCTAACATCTTTCATGTGGAAAATGATAATTGCATCACAGTCATCCCAGGAGCCAATTACAGTTATACACCGGAGCTGGCAGCTGAACAGCTTGACTCCATCTTTCACGAGGCAGGAGTATTGGTTGTACAGCTGGAGATTCCATTAGAAACGGTACAATTCATGCTGTCAGAAGCGAAAAAAAGGGGGATAAAAACCATCCTCAACCCTGCTCCTGCACGGCATCTCTCACCTCAGCTGCTTGCCGGGGTTGACTACTTAACTCCGAACGAAACGGAGTTGGCTACCCTTCTGGGACATGAAATTGGGTCGGAAGAGGAACTGGAAATGAGCATGGCAAAATGGCAGGAAACCTACGGGAATACGCTGGTTGTCACTCTGGGCGAAAAAGGCTGCGCCTATCTGGAAAACGGCAAAATCAAAGTGATTCCGCCCCGCAAAGTAAATGTGGTGGATACAACCGGGGCAGGCGATGCCTTTAATGCCGCACTTGCCTACAGCGTTTCCCTCGGCTTGCCGCTTGACACAGGGGTTTCATTCGCCGTGAAGGTTTCCTCCCTCTCCGTCACCAAGTTCGGGGCTCAGGAAGGCATGCCGTACCTCCACGAAATGACAGAAAACTAATCACAGCCCAGCTTCAGAAAGAAGGTAGGAATATGTCCAGCAACATTTCACTCGATTGGATAGAGCAAAACATGGAGTCCTATCTGATCGAGACATACAAATATCTCCATCAGCATCCTGAATTGAGCACACATGAGATTCAGACACAAAAATTCCTTAAAAAAGAATTGGACCGGCTTCAAATCCCTTATAAGGAAATGGCCAAAACCGGACTTTGTGCTGAAATTCAGGGATATGAGCCAGGAAAAACAATCCTGTTGCGTGCAGATATCGATGCCCTTCCCATCACAGAAGAAACAGCCCTGGAGTACGCCTCCAAATCGGAAGGAGCCATGCACGCTTGCGGCCACGACGCCCATATGACAGTCGGCCTCGGCCTCGCTTCGTTGCTTAGGGATACAGCTTCCGAATGGAAAGGTACGGTTAAAATCATGTTCCAGCCTTCCGAGGAAGCACAGCCGGGAGGCGCAAAACCGATGATTGAAGAAGGAATCCTTGAAAATCCAAAGGTGGATGCAGGAATATGCCTTCATACGAATCCATTCCTGGAAGCAGGCAAATTTGAATTAAAAGAGGGATATATGCTCGCCAACACGGATCGCGTTTATATCTCCATCATCGGAAAAGGCGGCCATGCTGCATCACCTCACCAGGGAATGGATGCGATCGCCATGGCGGGACAATTCATTACGGGAATTCAGAACATCGTCTCCCGCCAAACATCACCGCTCGACCCTGCCGTCATCACCTTTGGAAAAATTACGGGCGGCCAAAAATCCAACGTCATGTGCGGTCAAGTGGATCTTGCGGGAACCGTGAGGACCATCAAGGCAGAGACCCGCAGCATGATTGAGAAACAGATTGAAGCCCTGCTGAAGTCAGTGACCGATTTTTGGGGCGGCACGTACACATATGAATATAAACGGGGATACCCTGCTACCTGGAACGACAAGGACATGAGTGAAATGGCCAAAAAGTCTATCGCTAAAGCCCTCGGTGAAAGCCATGTGGTTGAAATCGAACACCCGTATATGAGCGGCGATGACTTTGCGTATGTGGCGGAGGCCGTCCCTTCCGTCTTCATGTATTGGGGCACCAACACAGAAGGAAAAGAGGCTTTTCCATGGCATCATGCAAAGTTCCATGTGAACCTTTCCTCCCTTAAATACGGTGTAGCCGCAGCAGCCCAATGCGTTCTTGATTTTCTACAAACAGAAGAGGTGGAGGAAACATGAAAAAAGTGATTCTCGACGTTGATACAGGCATTGATGATGCAATCGGAATTTTGCTTGCTGCCAAAAGCGGAGCACTCGACATACTGGGCATTACCACAACATGCGGAAATATTTCCCTTGACATGGCCACCCTCAACACCAAGAAGGTTCTTAAGCTGATCGGAAAAGATAAAGACATCAAAGTTGTAAAAGGAGCGGACCGTCCCCTTCTGAGAGAACCATTCTTTGAAGTAAGTGTTCACGGAAACGATGGCCTCGGAGGGGCTCTCGCAGACATGGAAACGGAGATTTCGGAAGAAGGGTTTGGCCCTGACTTTATGATTGAGCAAGCCGAAAAGCATAAAGGCGAAATCACGTTTATTTTGCTGGCCCCGCTCACCAACATGGCATTAGCGATCCGCAAACAGCCGAAGCTGAAAGAATGGGTTAAAGAATTGGTCATCATGGGCGGAGCCGTAAACGATCCCGGCAATATCACCCCTGCTGCGGAATACAATATGTTCATTGACCCGGAGGCAGCTAAAATCGTCCTGCATTCCGGCATCCCTATTACACTTGTAGGACTGGATGTTACAAGGAGAACCCTCCTTTCCGAACAGGATGTCATGGATATGCAAGGCAACAATGTCGGCGATTTCGTAAAAGAATCCACTGCCCATTACATCAATCGGTATTTTGAATTGAACGGCGTCAGAAGCTGCGCCATGCATGACCCGCTTGCGGTTGGTGTCGCCATTGATAAATCCCTGGTCAAAACAGAAAGGTACTACGTGGATGTGGAGACTAGAAGCGAGCTTTGCGACGGACAGACGGTCTGTGATTTTAAAAACTGGTACAAGAAAGAACCGAACGTTGACGTATGTCTGGAGGCAGACAGTGAAAGATTCATCCAAATGCTGAAGGAAACTCTAAAAAAATAACATGTCCCGGACCCCATCAGGTCCGGGATTTACAATCTGCTTTAACAGAAAGAAGGAAAGAATGTGCAGACATTATCGAGGTCAACATTGTGGGCTGCAGGCTTCCAATGGCTGTTTTTCATCTTCGCCAATACCGTGGTGATTCCGTTGTCCATCGGGGCCGCTTTTCACCTTCCTGCTGATGCGGTAGCGGCAACAATGCGCAGTTCCTTTATCATTACTGGGGCGGCCTCCATCCTCCAAGGTGTATGGGGCCATCGCTTCCCTTTGATGGAAGGCCACTCTGGCATATGGTGGGGGCTGATTTTAAGTCTGGCCGGTTCGGCAGCTGCAGTAGGGACAAGCTATACAGAACTAGGCGGAAGCATAGCAGCCGGGATTCTCCTTTCCGGAATGTTAACCATCATTCTTGGAGTGACCGGTTTTATCCATATTCTTAAAAAAGTCTTTAACCATATCGTGATGAGCGTTTATCTGCTGCTGTTATCATGTCAGCTGATCATCATCTTTTTCAAAGGGATGCTGGGCTTGTCAGATGGCCATCAAATCGATTTCCCCTTGGCAGCATTATCCATATCCCTTGTTGCCCTTGTCATCTTACTGAACGTAAAAGGCAAGGGAAAAGCCAGCAATTTTTCCCTGCTTATTGGGATTTTGATTGGGTGGCTGGCATATGGCCTCTTTTTTCCCGCGGAGGCACAAACCAGCACGGCAGGGAACGCGATGTTCTCCATCCTTCCATGGGGCTCTCTGCGTTTTGATATCGGCATTGTCATCACAGCGTTTCTGACCGGGCTCATCAATATGGCCAATTCCATCGTTGCCATCAGTACAGCCGAAAAACTTTACCAGGCCAAAACAACGGATAAAGAATATAAGCAATCATTTGTCATCACCGGGCTGCAATCTGTTGCTTCGACCTTCCTTGGGCTTGTGCCATCAGGACCTTACACTTCCTCCATCGGTTTCCTGGAGAGCACAAGGATTTATCAAAGGCCTCCTTTTCTGATAGGAGGAGCCTTGATGATCATCCTGGGACTGGTACCTATATTGGGAACCTTTTTTTCGATGCTTCCCGTCAGTGTAGGCAACGCCGTATTATTTGTGGCATACCTTCAGCTGTTCGGGACTTCCTTAAGGAATATCCAGGCCATCAACCTCAACTCCAAGACGCTTTACAGGCTTGCCGTCCCGGCCCTTGCCGGTATATGCATCATGAATATTCCCGCAGGAGCCTTTGCACCGTTCCCCATGCTGATCCGCCCTTTGATCAGCAACGGGCTGCTTGTGGGTGTGATGCTCTCTCTGTTATTTGAGATATTCGGAAACTGGGA
>DATBUB010000200.1:0-10886 GCA_036516555.1 Bacillaceae bacterium | reverse complement strand
CTCCAAATCTGACTTGATCATCGTTGTAATGCTGCCATCCAGCTCTTTTACTAAACTTTCAATCTCTTTTTTGTCCACCTGCCCGCCAATCACCACTTTCATTCTCCATCTCCTCCTTTGTTCAATCGCAATATGGTTGCGTAATGGATCAGCAAAAAGTCCCTTTCCTCCTTTGGAAGCGGCCCGCCCCATAGCCCTTCGACATGGCTGATAAACTGTTTGGCCATGGATGCTTCCGGTGCTTGTTCGATTTCTTTCAACAGTGTCTCATGCGGAGCCTCCACCGATTCTCCTTTTTCAATTCGGGTCAAGGCTACCGGGAGATGGGTAAAAAGCATCTCGGATTGGGTGATGCCTTCCTTGTTAAGCTGTACGGCCAGATGCTCAAAAGCCCTGATGGCCGTTTCGGCAGCTCTCGCAGAAATGGCTGAACCGTCCTTTAGAATGGATAACCTCTCTTTCAAGTGTTCAAGATTCATAGAATTCCTCCAGTATACTGTATTTAGTATATTCTGCGCATTAAGAAACAAGAACCTTGCTTCTTAATAGTGCGGGTACTTTTCCTCTTTTTCCACCATGCTTTGGGTGCCCTTGACTTTCATGATATCAAGCATATGCAGCTGCTCCAAAATGTCCTGTCTTTCCAGCTCGGCAACCATGACGGCGTTGGTGGCTTCCATTGCAAGCTTTTGTGCTTTTTCCGACTGAAAATCCGCTGACTGAAACGCTTGTGCCGCACGGTCTTCATCCGCATTCCATACAGCTGCGTCGATGGAACCATTTTTAAGCATGGTGAAAATTTGCATATAATCCACTTTGACAAAGGTGACATTCAGGCCTTCGCACTCAGCCAGTGTAATATTGGCCTGGTCAGCGGAGGAAGGATCCATTCCAACCTTCATACCGTCGATGATTTTTCCTGTATGTTTTTTCGAAAAGAAAACCTTATGAGAAGTGACATACGTTTCTGGCCCAAAAGCATGGCAAATGCCCAAGCCTTCAAATTCATTCAGCGCCTCTTTGGCTGCCATCATGGACATGATCGCAAAGTCATATCTCCGGGATTTCAGCGCCTCCAGCCGGCGTCTCGCTCCGCGCATGTAGGCAAGGCCCGACTTCTTGTTGATCTCCATGAGCCCTTCCACAATGCCGGTAGCGAGTCCCTCGTATTTTCGGGAGTAAGGCAAAGGCATAACGCCGATGAGCGGGCCGACGCCTGCAATTTCATGAAGAAGGTTCATGTCCCTTTTGAGTAGAAAGGTTCCCAGATGCCCTCTGGGCTCAAGCGAAATCGCCCGCAGATCTTCCAGCACCTTCAAGGCTCCCTGGACGGTTCCTCTCCCGAGCGACAATTTTTCGGTGAAATCGCTCACCCGGGGAATCCGTTCCCCCACCTCCACATGAAACAATTCCTTTGCAATAAACTTCGCTGCCAACCCATTCTTCGAATACAAACTCTCCCAAATACGGCTCATCCCTCAACCTCTTCTTATCCATAATCATCCATCATCAAAATACAGAATATTGTATATTTAGAGTGTAGCGTGTGGCGCCGGGAAATGCAAGCTGTTTGGGTGCCTGGCACCCAAACAACTCGGATCCAATTCGCAATATTTGAAATAGTGTCCAAGTTGTGTTGGTGCCAGGCACCAACGCAACTCACACCAATCTTCCATTTTTCCCAAAAAAATATACTAGGAAGTGCCCTCGACTCCCTAGTAGTTTTCCACAAATTTTTTTAGGACACGCACAGCCTGCACACAATCGTCTAAACGGGACCATTCCTGCGGGCTATGGCTGATGCCATCCTTGCTTTTTACGAAAATCATGGCCACCGGAATTTTTTCCCCAACAATCATGGCATCATGGCCAGCTCCGCTCGGCAGCTTCATTGGCTCAACTCCGATTTCGCCCATGGCTTCAGCAAGTTTTTCCTGGACATCCGGCCGGATAGCCACCGGGGAAATCCGAACCAGTTCCTTTTCAGCCACTTTCACTGAAAATTCAGCTTCTACCTCACGAATCAACTGCCTCATCTTGGAAATCAGCTTCTCTCTCTCATCGCCAAAAATGTCACGTACATCCGCGTACAACGTCACTTCACCCGGAATAACATTTACCCCATTCGGGCGTACAAACAGCTTCCCCACAGTCGCAACCGCAGATTCACTCACCTGTCCAGGAAGCTTATTCAATTCGTAAATAAACTTGCCTGCTGCTACAAGGGCATCAGATCTGACGGGCATCGGCGTACTGCCTGCATGTCCCGCTTTTCCTTCAAACGTAAGCTCGAACCATGCTGGTCCTGCAATGCCGTTCACAATGCCACAAGGCAGGCCTGCTTTTTCCAGCCTTTTGCCTTGTTCAATATGTATTTCTATATATAATGCCATTTCCTCCGGGTTTCGCCGGGCATATTTAAAGCTATCTGCGGTCAAGCCATCCGTCGCAAGCACCTCTTCAAAGCTCATCCCGTTCCCGTCTTTCCACTTGAGGAGCTCTTCCATCTTGGCCTGTCCCATCATAGCTTTGCTTCCCAGATATCCTCCATTAAAGCGGGAACCCTCTTCATCTGTAAAAATGACTGCTTCAAATGGCCTTTCCGGCTGGAATCCGGACTCTCTCCAAGCCTCCACCACTTCAAGGGCCGACACCACGCCGAGCGTCCCGTCAAAATGTCCGCCATTTGGGACCGTATCTACATGAGAGCCGGCCAAAATAGCGGGGAGCGCATCATTCTTTCCGGCCAGCCTTCCATAAACATTTCCTGCACCGTCTTCCCTGACGTTCAAGCCTGCTTCACGCATCCACTTCTTGACCAGCTCTTTAGCCTGCCGCTCCTCCTTGGAGAAACCAATCCGCATGGATCCGCCTTCATCGGTCAGACCAATTTTGGAAAGTTGATACAGCCTTTCGGCCATCCTCTTCCCCTTTATTCCTTCATGGTCATATTTATCCGCGTCATAATCGGCCAAAAGCTTTTCCATCAGCGCTTCATCCATATGTATTCATATCCTTTCGCAAGGAATCATTTCTACCTCATCTTGCAGTCGAACCTCTCGCAATCAGTTCGACATCCATTTCATATGATTGGCTTTCTACTAATATTCCTTCAATTTTTTTTATTAATAGACTGATGGCAATGGCACCTATTTGGTATATTGGCTGTGCGATTGTCGATAATTCCGGCTCAGTAATCTCTGTCAGCTCGATTCCGTCAAATCCCACTAGGGCGATTTGGTTTGGCACTTGTATGTTCATCCGCTTCAGCTTCTTAAGCACACCAATCGCCATCAAATCGTTCCCGGCAAAAATACCATCAATATCAGGATGCCTTTCCATGAGCCGTTCCGCTGCTTCCATTCCGCCTTTTATGGTGAAATCTCCCCGTTCCAGCAAGCTTGGCGTGTACCATGGATATTCCATTGCAGCTTCTTCATAGCCAAGCAGGCGTTCCCGTGCGGTTGCAGCATCCTGCGGACCATATATATGAGCTATTTTTTTGCAGCCTACTTCCACTAAGTGCTCGACAGCCAGCTTCGCCCCCTCCCGGTTTTTAGAGCGTACCACCAGGCACAAATCCTCTCCGGGAGCCCTGTCCAGAACAACAAGCGGTATTTTGTCAGCTTCCAGAGCTTTAATGTCTGTTTCCTGCAGGGTATGGCCCGCGAATAGGATGCCATCCACGAATCGGCCCTTCATTTTTGCTATGTAGTCTTTTTCCTTATACGTATTGCTGTCCGTATTACAGAGGAGAACGGTATACCCCCGATTGGAGGCACTGTCCTCAACGGCCCTTGCCAATTCGCTGAAAAATGGATTGGATATATCAGGCAGAATCAAGGCCAGCGTTTTCGTTTTCCTGCTGGACAAACCCTTTGCTATGGAATTGGGCTCATAGTTCAGCATTTGGATGGCTTGGATGACCCTCTTTTCAGTCTCTTCATTCACGTAGCCATTTTTATTGATCACTCTGGAAACGGTAGCCACCGATACATTGGCCAGCTTTGCCACATCACGAATCGTTGCCATGTTCTGCCTCCCCTTACAATACACTTCTTCTTAATCAAGCCGCTCTCTTTTCTTTTAAGGAATTCAACCATACCGCCAATAGAATGACGGCGCCTTTAATAATAAGCTGATGATAGGATGATACATTCAGCAGGTTCAAACCATTATTTAGAATGGAGATAATGGCTACCCCCATAAGGGTTCCGGTTATTTTGCCTTCTCCCCCAAAAAGGTTGGTTCCACCAAGAACAACTGCCGCAATCGCATCTAATTCCGAACCCGTACCTGCATTGGGCGACCCGGTTGACAGCCTGGACGCCAAAAGAACTCCGGCAAAGGCAATGATGGATGACCCGAGAACATACACACCCATTTTTACTCTCTTAACATTAATTCCGCACAAGCGTGCAGCTTCTTCATTATCCCCTATCGCATATACCGATCTTCCAAATTTGGTATGGGATAATAGCATATAACCAAGGATAGAAACAACAATCAATAGAATAATCGGAACAGGGATGGGACCGATGTAGCCTCTCCCCAAAAAACGAAAGGCAGGGTCTGTAACTACAATGGGACTGCCCTGCGTAATGACAAATGCGACACCGCTCAAAATGGTCATCATGGCTAAAGTAACGATAAAAGGCGGTATCTTTTGTGTCGAAATGATTCCTCCAATAAAAAGCCCAATCACCGCACCAGACAGTATGGTAAGCAAAATGGCCAATGGCAGCGGAACACCCGCAGCAAGCAAGCTTGCCACTACCACTCCTGCTACGGCAATTTGAGAACCTGCGCTTAAATCAATGCCGCCTGTAATGATGATAAATGTCATCGCTACTGCCATTATACACAATACAGCTGCCTGTCTGGAAACGTTTAGCAAATTATCCACCGTTAAAAAATCCTTCGAGACAATGGACATAATAACAAATAACAGGACAACACCGATGATCGCAATACCTTTATCCAACAAGAAATATGCAGTCTTTGAAAATGTAGCTTGATTGGCCGGCCGTTCAATTTTCGCTGTGTTATTTTGCATTGACAGTTCCTCCAAATGCAAGATTTAATATCGTATCCGGGTTAATATCCTCTTTCTCCACTTCGCCGGAAATTTTACCTTCGTGCATGACCAGCACCCGGTCACTCATTCCGACAATTTCATCTATTTCTGAGGAAATCATCAAAATGGCGGTGCCTTGCTTAGCCATTTCAATGATTTGTGCATATATATCTGCTTTGGCACCCACGTCCACTCCCCGGCACGGCTCATCCAATAGGAGAACTTTGGGCTGCCTGATCATCCATCTGGCAAGAATAGCCTTTTGCTGGTTTCCGCCGCTCAGATTGGATATTTTTTGCTCCAGTGTGGATGTCTTGATATTTAGCTTCTGTTTATACAAGCTCGAAACTTCTTTTTCTTTTTTCGGCGAAATGAAAAAGCGCCCGGACACAAAAGGCAAATTTGCAAGAGAGATGTTTTCCATCACACTTCTTTTCAATACGAGCCCGGTTTCCTTCCGGTTTTCGGTGACAAAGCCTATTCCATTGGATATGGCATCCTTGGGAGACGAAATATTCACCTTTTTATTTTCAATTAACATATCACCTTCATCAGGTGGGGCAATCCCAAAAATTGCTTCCGCAATTTCTGTGCGCCCAGAACCGACAAGGCCTGCGACTCCCAGTATTTCCCCGGATTTTACGGAAAAACTGATACCCTCCAGCAAGCCGTGCTTTGTCATGTTTTTCACTTCTAAAACGGTTTCGCCCTGCGGAACTTCTACCTTTCCGAAAAAATCCTCCAGCTTCCTGTTCACCATAAGCTGCACCAAGTCATGGGTATCCTCAATCTCATCTATCGGAAGAGTCTTGATATATGTTCCATCCCTCAATATTGTGACCGTATCACAAATTTGAAAAATCTCATTCATACGATGCGAAACATAAATAATACTGACTCCTTTATTTTTCAGTTCATTTACAAGTGTCAACAAAACTTCCGTTTCGCGTTCTGATAAGGAGGAGGTTGGTTCATCCATAATGAGGACGTTGGCTTTTTGGGAAATGGCTCTTGCGATTTCAATCATTTGCTTTTGTGCAATACTTAATTCCCCCGCCAATTTCTTTGGATTAAGGTCTATTTTAAGAGACTGCAATACTGCAAGGGCCTCCTCGTTCATCTTTTTCCAATCAATCATGCCAAACATTTTGGTTGGCTGTTCACCGAGGAAGATGTTTTCTGCAATCGATAAATGGTTAGCAATATTAAGCTCTTGATAGATACAATGGATTCCAAGATCTTTCGCCTTTTTTGGACTCATTGCTTCAATAGTTGTGCCCTCATACAGGATTTCTCCGCTTGTTTTTTCATAAGCACCCGTCAAGATCTTGATCAGGGTGGATTTTCCGGCCCCGTTTTCTCCAACGAGGCCGTGCACACTTCCTGGCATAAGCGTCAAGGAAACCCCTTTTAACGCCTTTACACCTGAAAAATCCTTTGTTATATCGTTCAGCTGAAGCCTTGGCTCTGACACTTCTCATTACCTCCGTTTCCGGCATAAGGTCAATTGATCAGTCCTTGAAATGTTCTCCCACATTGTTTTCGTCCATCAAAATGACAGGTACGCTGATATTTTTATCAATCTCTTTTCCTTTGATGGCATCTACAACCGCTTTTAAAGCCGTTTCACCGATCAATTCAGGCTGCTGCTGAATCATAGCCAAAATATGGCCGCTCTTAATGCCGGCTGCAGCTTCCTCGTTTACGTCAAAGCCCAAGATTTTAATATCATTTGATTTTGAAGACTCAATAGCTGCCAAGGATCCCAGAACACTGTTTTCGGCTGTCGCAAAAATAAAATCAACATCAGGATTTGCCTGCAGGATATTTTCAACCGTCCTCATGGATTCTTCTCGGTCATAACCCGGCTGTTCATTTAGAAACTTCACATTCCCAACATCCTTTAGGGCATCTTTGAACCCCTTTAAGCGATCCTGCTGCACAATCGCTTTAATGGATGTGACTACACCTACTTTTACTTCCTCATCTTTTTTATTCTCTTCAATGTATTTTTTGAAGTAGTTGCCGAGCTCTTTTCCAGCTTCATAATTTGCAGTCCCGATAAAAGTGGCTACACTTGGCGAATCTACTACAGCATCCGCCGTTACAACCGGTATGTCTTGAGCAGCTGCTTCTTCTACTACCGGAATGACACCCGCATTATCGGTTGCCATCAGAATCAAGCCATCAACATCCTTTTGAATATAATCCTCAACAGCTGACACCTGCTTGGCCAGGTCCTGATTCGGGTCGTTTACAAGCAGATTCACCCCCAGTTCATCTGCTGCCTTCTTAATCCCTTTATCGATGGCAATGAAAAACTGGTGTTGAAGTGTAATGGTGCTGACACCGACCGTAATATCGCCGTCATCTTTTTTCTCGCTTTTTGTTTCGGAGCTGCAAGCTGCCGCAATAATTAAAGCAAAGGCCATCATGGCCGTTAACATTAACTTTTTCATGAGTATTTCTCCCCTTTATATGTTTCATTTAGATTTGAAACTCCGCACCACTGAATCATAAATCGGCTGTAGATTTCAATCAGTTTTAAATATTGGGCCACTTCAACTGATTCGTTCACCGTGTGGGAAGCTTTCGGATCCCCACAACCCAAAATGATGACCGGCATCTCCGCAAAGCCGGACAAAAGTCTCGCATCACAGCCGGCTGGCATCCCTTCGATAATGGCTTCTCTGCCCAAAGCTTGGCTTACTGCCTTTTTTGCTTCTTCCACAACTGGACTGTCAACAGGAGTTTCAAATGGAAATCCCTCCTGATAAACGGACACCTTGGGAGGGTGTGCCTTTAGCCAAGAATCTCCTTGTACAACACGGTCAATCGCACCAAGGATCTGCCCATGAACTTCATCCCTTCTTGCCTGGTGAGACATGCCATCTTTCGGTTGATAATGAGTGCAAAAATTCATTCTGCATCTATTTGGCACCACGGATCCAGCAATGCCTCCTTCAATCACTCCAAGATTGGTTGTCTGGCCCGGCAGCAGCGGGTGTTTTTCCGTCATAAGCCATATGTGTTCAAGGTTTTTGATGGAGCGATAAATCTCAAATGCCTTGTCAATGGCATTAACTCCATTCCATAGCTGGCTCGAGTGCAAGGCAAGCCCCTCCACCTCGATTTCGTGAAAAAGAAATCCCATATGGGCCGGCTGGATATTCAATGATGTTGGTTCGCCCACTATGGCTGCATCCGCCCTATACCCTCGTTCAACGCAAGCGAGCGTACCGTTTCCTCCGCCTTCTTCATCCACAACAGACTGAATGATGAGATCGCCCTTTAGTTGAATGCCCAATGAATCAAGCAATTCCGCCGCCATCACCATGGCAGAAAGGGAAGCTTTCATGTCCGTTGCCCCCAGCCCATATAGATGTCCATTGATGACCTCGCCAAGAAACGGATCATGCTCCCAGTCCGCCCTGTTTCCATACGGCATGGTATCGATATGGCCATTCAATATGATTGAACGGCCTCCGCCTGTACCTCTCTTTGTTCCTACAATATTGGGACGGCTTTCATTTTTATGCCCAAGATTGGCACCTGGATACTTCTTGATTTTTTCATCTTCCACTTCGAATTCATCGATTTCAAAGCCCAATGATTCAAGTTTTGCCTTCATGACAGCCTGGCCAGCTTTTTCATTCCCGCCGTCAATACCGTGGCCTATTACCCGGGTATCCGTCTGCACAAGCGTTTGGAGGAATTCAATGTATGACTGTTTATGTGTTTCAAGCTGGGACTCAATGTTTATTAAGGTCATTGCCTTCACCTTCTTTACAATCGTTCAGCGCTTGATTTGTTCTAAAACTCTCTGCCAAAGCGGGAAGTATTGATCCCATTGAACAAATTCCATAGAACCCCAGTGCGGAGCGCAGTCGCTTGCGAATGCAGCTGTTTTCCCTTTTCCATATTCACCTACAACCAGGAAGGGGTCTTCGCCAACCTGCACGAGCGTTTTGGCATCCTCCTTGGCAGAAAAACGATTGTATCCGAGGAATGGAGGCCACTTTTCCATACCTTCCGTGATGGAATGTTCTGCAACCGTTTCAGGTGAAACTCCTTCCGGTTTTTCTACTCGGTCATCGCCATCCAGCATAGTGACGGGCAGGACATCTGCCAGAACCGTATTTTTATAGTTTGCTTTGCCCTCAATACCCATGAAAGATAAATATCCGCCAACCATAAGAAGGCCTCCGCCGTTTTCTACATATTGACGAATCAATTCCAGTGCATTTGGGATGATTTCCATTTGGTAGAACGTTTTATTCTGCAAAAGGAACGTGTTGCTTCCGATATCGCTGATGACAATGGAATCGTATTGCTCCAACTTTTCCAGGCTGTCAGGGAACCTAACCTGCACTTCGTGCGAAGGCATATAATCAACCTGCACGTTTCGTTCTCTCAGCCCCTCAATCAGATAGGTAGCGCCTTCCTCGTACTTCGTAGATTCGAAGGTATCATAGCCTTTTGCATGAATCATATGAACCGTCCAGGACTCTCCAATAAACAAAATTTTCATCGTTTGTATCCTCCTTTTTCTGTAACCGGTTACAAGCTATTTAAAAAAAATGAATCCATCTCTTGCTGCGTTGGCATGCCAGCCTGTGCCCCCAGCTTTGTTACAGACATGGCACCCGCTTTCATGCCAAAGTCAATGGCTTTTTCCACAGTAGCTCCTCTAGCCAGAGCACATGCCAAGGCTCCGTTAAAGGCATCCCCGGCACCCGTTGTGTCAATGGTTTCTACCGGATGTGGATTGTACTCCTTCTTTTCTCCTGCGGCGGAAAAATAAGCAGCCCCTTTTTCCCCTAGTGTTACGATAAGGTTCGTCATCCCAGTCCCTAAAAGCTCTTTTGCAAAGGCGTCAATGCTTCCTTCTTTTGGGCTGTTTGGGGCAAGTATACGTAATTCAGTTTCATTCGGGGTGAAATAATCAACTTCCCGAAATAGATCCTCTGGCAGCTGAGCGGCAGGCGCAGGATTCAAAATCACCTTTTTTCCCCACTGCTTTGCCTTCTTGATGGCATACGTTACCGTTTTCAGAGGAATTTCCATTTGAAGAAGGATGACTTTTGCGGCTTTAATGATGTTTTCTGCCTGATCGATATGTTCCGGTTTCAGTTGATGATTGGCTCCAGGAATCACGGTGATGCGATTGTCTTTTTGGCTAACTTGAACACAAGCAATCCCTGTCGGATGTCCATCCACTTTTGTAATAAATTCTGTATGTATGCCTTCAACCTGCAATTTGTCGATCAGTTGCTGTCCAAAAATATCATCGCCAACCGCGCCAACCAAAGTTACTTCTGCACCCAGCCTTGCTGCAGCTACTGCCTGATTTGCCCCTTTGCCGCCCACGCAGGAGAAGAAATGATCCCCTAGGATTGTCTCTCCTTCTTCGGGATGCTTTGAGGACTGCAGGACCATATCCATGTTCAAACTTCCAATGATGACTACAGCCGGTGAATCTTTCAATATGCTCTGTCCCTCATTTCTGTACATAATCTCTGTCAAATAAGTGTTTAAATGTCTCCACTTCCAATGTAACCGGTTACTTACAGAAAATTTAACACTGTTGAAATCTTTTGTCAACCATTGTTTGGGTGACTTTGTTTGGGTGCCTGGCACCCAAACAACTCTGATTCAATTCTGAATGTTTGAAATAGTGTCCGAATTGTATTGGTGCCAGGCACCAATACAACTCCCAAAAATAATTTTTTATTTATGTTTGACATTCTCCCTTCACCGCTGTAATGTATAGTTCAAGCCAACAAACGAATATGTGAATTGCTTCTTA
>DATBUB010000199.1:0-5780 GCA_036516555.1 Bacillaceae bacterium | reverse complement strand
CCGTTCTTTTCAGCAAGCATTTCGGCGAGCATGACCGCCTTCTGCATATTCTCATGCTCATATTTTAATTGTATTTGGCTGATGGCAGTTCTGATCTTTCCCTTATCCGATTCCCTGTCCAACAAAATTTCCGGTTTGCTTCCCGCCGCTATGATGGTCACTTCCTGTCCATCCAGTTTATCGGCCAGTTTTTTCATGTCAGAAACGGATTTGTCAAATCTTGTATTCTCAGCATCGTAGCGCGCTGACATGGAGGCAGATACATCCAGCAATAAGATGACATGATCTGCCGCTATTCCCTTTACCGTCCAATAGGGACGTACCAGAGCCAACATCAAAAGCAGAAGGGTGAGCAGCTGCAAGAGTAGGAGGAAATTTCGCTGGAGCCTGTCAATCCAGGGTGAGGCCTGCCACTCATTCATCACTTGTTCCCATAGCATATTGGTTGAGATGGTGACCGGATCATATCTTTTCCTGAACATATAGAATAAAATGACTGCGCCAATCAATACTGACAGGCTGAAAAAAGCTGGATTCAAGATACCCATCGCTTCACCTCTGTACAATGCCGCGAAGCAAGCAATCTTTTAAAATGATTTCTTCCACAGTGCGCGTATCATATGCCAAAAGATAGGTCATTCCATATCGCATGCATAGAGCTTCAACTGCTGAATTATGCTTCTCAAGCCTATTTTGGTATGCAGACACCATTCGTGGACTCATGCTTACATTCACTTCCCTTGACGTTTCACTGTCAACCAGCTTAATGTCTCCCGTCCAAAGAGGGACAAGCTCTTCTTTCCCGAGTATTTGCAGCATGATCGACTGGGTCCGTGTTCCTGCCAGTTTCTTGATCACTGTCTCCATATGATCTAGCGATTCAAGAGCGTCCGTAATGATGATGGATATTTGCCTGCCCTTTTGCATACTTTTCTCCAATTCAGTGAAAAAGGAAGTCTCAGTTCTGTCCATTTCCAACTGAGAAATAGAGAACAGGACAGATTTGGCATATACTGAGCCTTTGCGGTTTATTATGCCTGAAGGGGGCCCGGCAACAGGAAAAAAGGAAAGCCGGTCATCATTGGAGAGGATCATGTAACTGAATGCGGAAGCAAGCTGCCTGGCAACGGACCATTTCCCCTGAAGAGTCCGCATGGAAGCAGTGCAGTCCAAATAGATGGCTGCCTTAATCTCCTGTTCATCCAAATATCGCCTTATATAATGCCGCCCTGTCCTTCCAAATACATTCCAATCGATCTGTCTGACATCGTCCCCAGGCTGATAAACCCGATAATCCGAAAACTCGAGTGATGTTCCAAATGCATGTGATCTCCGTGTTCCTTTATGTGCCCCAGCCTTGACACCGGATACATACAAGCGAACCTTCCTGAGCCTTGCCAGGAATTCTTCAGAAAATCCCCTCGTTTTCATCCCGCTCACGGTTTTTCCATCCATTCTATCAATGTATCAATCAAGTCATCTGTTTCAACTCCGGACGCTTCCCCTTCAAAGTTGAGGAGCATGCGGTGCCTTAAAGCCGGTTTGGCAGCCTTTTTGATATCTCCCGTTGATACATGAAAACGGCCTGAGAAAAGTGCGCGAGCCTTTGCCAGTTGGATGAGGCTTTGCAGCCCCCTTGGTCCGCTTCCAAACTGGACGAATTTTTTCACATCATCACAAGCCCCCTCCTCTTCTGGGTGGGTGGACGATACGATGCTGACGGCCAGATCGATTATTTCATCAGATATGATGATCTCCCTTGCCAGCTGCTGGATGGCAAGCACATCAAGCAGTTCCATTGTCTTGTTTAATTTGATGGGTTCGTTCCCTGCAGTTCTTCTTATGATTTCCTTCAATTCCCGTTTATCGGGATACCGGACTTTAATTTTACAAGTGAAACGGTCCAGCTGGGCTTCCGGCAATGGGTATGTTCCTTCCAAATCGATTGGATTCTGTGTGGCGAGTACAAAAAATGGTGTATGCATTCTCTTTGTATCCCCCATTACCGTGACCGTCTTCTCCCCCATTGCCTCCAGAAGTGCACTTTGCGTCTTAGGAGTGGCACGGTTGATTTCATCCGCAAGTACGATATTGGAAAAAATGGGTCCTTCATGGAACACGAAATGCTGTTTTCCTGTATCGTCTGGCTGAATGATCATGGTTCCGGTTATATCAGAAGGCATGAGATCAGGGGTAAACTGGATACGGGAAAAAGATAAATCCAACACATCGGAAATTGTCCTCACAAGCATCGTTTTTCCAAGTCCGGGCAAGCCCTCGAGCAAGGCGTGCCCCCCGGAGAATATACACCATAAGACCTGCTCCACCACTTCTTCCTGGCCGACAATGAACGATTGGATTTCTTTCTTTGTCTTATCCAGCAATGCCATTGTTTGTTCAAACTGTTCACTTGTCACCTTTTGCATCCCTTTCACTCCCGATCTGGATTGATCCTGGAAAAATATTGTTTGACTATGGATTCCAGCTCCATTGGCAACTGCATCCTAGAACTGCTTTCTCGGTATGCCTTTTCATACTGCCCGTATACCTCTTCATATGGTCTCACATTGCCCCTCAAGATCGGACCGTCTGCATCCATCTGCTCGGAAGGTGCACCCGATCCAAGTGTGCCTCTGTCATGTTCGACATTCGATTTCCCTGCCAATTTCTCAGGGATGGTCAGTTCCCTGCTGCCCATGTCCTTTCCGGCTCCGTTTCCTGCAGGTCCCATGCCCTTGCCAGTCCCAGCTCCTCCCCCTTCGGAATCTGCTCTTGAGGAAGTGTCCGAGCCTGATCCGTTCCTTCTTTGAGCACTGCTTCCAGCTTTAGAGCCATTTCCTTGTCCATGGCCAGAATCATTACTTTGTCCTGCCTGCCGTCCATTCTGCGGATCTGCCCCTTTTCCGTCACCGTTTTGCCGGCCATCGCTGCTTGTTCGGTTTTGGGCCACCTTGGTGCCGGGCCGGATACCTAGTTTCTCCATATCTTTCATCAGTTCCCGTGAGACCTGTCTGAGTTTATCTTGTGCAGCCGCCATCCCCTGGACAGTTTCCTCAGCCTTCATCGCGTTTGTCCACTCTTGGGCAAGCGCAGAAAGGTCGGACTCTGACAAGTGCCTTCCTTCATTAACGAGGCTTTCCAGCTTATTCCTTTGTTTGTCGTCCTGTTGTTTCAAATCTTGTTCAACTGCTTTGCCATCCTGTTTTGCCAAAGCATCCGCCAGAGAGTCCAAGCCGGAGGATCTCAAATTCTCTATGGTTTGCTCCATGGTAGCCTTGGCTTCATTGGCTTGAAGTTTCTTCAATTCCAGCTGCCGATCTTTTTTTGCCAGCTCTTTCAGCAGTTCTTGTGATGTCTCAGCTTTCTGAAGGTCCGATCCCATCTCCTGTAGGGTTTTTTTTGCCCTATCCAGTTTTTCTTTATCTGAAAGCCTTTTGATCTTTTGACCGGTTTTCTTGACAAGTTCCATCTCTTTTTCTTTTTTCTCTGCTGTTTCCATATTTCCATTCGGGTTCATCAGCGATACTGCAGAAATGGACCACGCCAAGATGGCAGCAGCCAGGATAAGCGGGCGGATAAATGTTCTCTTTCTAAGTTGGACACTCTCCTCAACTTTCATCATTCTGGCAAGAGCTTCCTTGCGCTGGAGTTCATAAATCGCTTCCTTTTTATCCAAAAAAGAGAGCGCTGTCGCCACTCTGTCTTCCCCTGCGTATGAATCATAAAGAGATGCAGCTTCCCTGCTATCCGGTTTTTCTTTCCATAGGGAATACAGGGCTGTAAGCAAAAACATAAACATTGCTCCCGCCGCATAGTACTCCAAATAAACAATGGGAGTCAGCCTGGCAGCCAGAGCAAGGACAGCTGACAGGCATCCGCAGTAGAGTAACGCCAGCTGGATCTGTTTGGCTGCCCGCTCCATGAAAAGTTGCCGCTTTACCCTTTTCAGCAACCTGATGAAACGATTGTTGATATCCATATGCATCAGCCTTTTCGCCTTGACTTTTTCTTTCCGCCGGGTCGCAGTTTCTTGATGCTGTACAACAGGGCGCCCGCCGTTATCAGACTATAAACAATGACGAAACTCCAAAGGAGCGGAAACGATATGCCCATCTGATTTGTCATCACACGATGAAATTCTGGATCAAATAAACCTGTAAAAACAATGATGGGGTTCATCATGGCAAAGAAATAAGGAACCGGGCTCAATGGATTAGCCAAATTTACACCCGATTGCGTATATACCATGGATATGGAAAATAAGAAAGCCGTTCCTCCCGTGAGAAAAAGGGTGATTCCATACGTCGTAATGACCGAAACGATTGTACGTCGGATCAAAGTGGAACACAATACGCCGATACTTCCAAATGCGAGGGTGGCAAACAAGTAAAATCCCATCACCTTGGCAACTGTCGCGGGCGAAACCCCTCCAAAAAGAAATACAAAAGAATAGAGTGGGAGACTGGCAAATATGAGCAATATTAAGTAAGAGATTGATGATATAAGCTTGCTGATGATGATGCTGGATGAACTCTGTACCGTTGTCAGCATGATATTGAGCGTTTGCCTCTCACGCTCTCCGCTGATAACTCCAGCCGTAAGTCCTGGAGTAATGAACAAAATCAAAAAAAATTGCAGGTAAGAAAGGACCATAAACATGGTTCTGCTTTGGGAAGGACGGAAATATCCCCCTCCTCCATTTGCTATCATCTCAATGATGATAAATCCGATGACAACGAGACCCATTGCAATCAAGTAGGAAAGCAAGCCCATGAATGTTCTAAGAGACCGGAATCTGAGTTTGAATTCTTTGTTCAATACGGGATTGATCAGCAATGATTTCATGAAAGTTCAACCCCTTTCGTAATTTCCATAAAGACATCCTCAAGGTTTGTTTCCGTTTCCTTGAAGCTGATAATGGGTATATCCGCCAAAATAGCTTTTCTCAATAAATCGGCTTGTGCGTCTTCACTTCCTTTATAATGAAACTGCAATACACTTCCATATTCAGCGATGGTCAGATTGCTGACAAGGGGTTCATCTTCAAAAAATTCCCTTGTTTTTTCAAGTCCTGAACGTATTTTTACCGCGATGACCTTCTCAGCCTGCAGCTGCTGCTGAATGGCCGAAACCGCCCCATGGGCGACCAGTTTCCCTTTGTCAATCACCCCGATTTCGTCACACATCTCCGCCAGTTCAGGGAGGATATGGGATGAAATGAGGATTGTCTTTCCCATGTTCTTCAGTTCTTTTAAGATCTCCCGCATTTCCACCCTTGCCCGGGGGTCTAAGCCCGATGCAGGTTCATCCAGTATGAGCACTTGTGGATCATGGATAAGCGAGCGTGCCAGACACAGCCGTTGTTTCATGCCTCTTGATAACACATCGACATAGGAATCATGTTTCTCTGAAAGATTCACCAACTCCAACAGCTGGGGTATCAGTTTGGCTCTCTCCGGCGCAGGAATCCCATAGCTTGCGCCGTAAAAATCCAGATACTCGCTTGCTCTTAGCTGATCATAAACACCGAAGAAGTCCGGCATGTAGCCAATTTGTCTTCTTACTTCCTTCGGATCATCCAGCACACTGAAGCCGTTGATGAATGCCGTGCCTGAAGTGGGCTCCAGCAATGTAGCAAGAATCAGGAAGGTTGTGGACTTGCCGGCTCCATTCTGTCCCACCACTCCAAATACAGTGCCCCTCTCAATGTTCAGAGTAAGGGAATCAAGCGCGGTAAATGAACCATATTTCTTTGTCAGACCGTTGATTTCAATCATTTT
>DATBUB010000198.1:0-11048 GCA_036516555.1 Bacillaceae bacterium | reverse complement strand
AGTCTCCGACACCATCCAAGTGGAGACCCACAAATACCTGAGCTCGGGAGATGGATTGGATCAGGCTGCAGAAGCGCTTGAAAACGCCGTGAAAGAATAATTTTTTACAAATTAAAGGCTCTAACTTGTTAGAGCCTTTTCTAATGGAAGAAGAGGTGAATGCAATGAGGAAGATGGGCTTCAAGGAGTTTTCATTCTTGATTCCTGCCTTGCTGCTGCTGGCGGTGTTTTCCCTTTGGCCGGTGATCCAGTCCTTTACGTATACATTTTTTGATTATCGGCTGAATGACCAGCAAAAATCAGGGCTCTATCTGAATGAGCGCTTCAACACGGACCTGTACAACGAAACGCAGCTGTATGTTTCGATGTTCCTGGAAGAAGACATGGAAAACATTACAGATCCGGCGGATAAAAAGAAGGCAGAAGCCATCATCAGCAAGCTGGAGAAAGTTAGCGCACAATATAAAGAAGAAAAGAAAGTCATCACCATCTCCAAGGAACAGCGGGATGAATTGAAAGCCCTGCATCAAGAGGCATCTTCCGCCATGAAGGAGTTTGCGGGCAAATATGAAATGGTTCATAAGGAAGATTTGCCTGCCCTGGTGGATGACATTGAAAATAGCCTGATTGAATCTAACTTTATCGGGCTGGATGGGTACAAAAAGGCGTTGGCGGATAAGCGGATCGGCACCGCCCTTCTGAATACATTCGTGTTTACCATTGCCTCGGTATCGATCGAACTCGTTCTGGGGCTCGGCCTTGCGCTGATCCTTAATAAAGCCCTTTTTGGCAAAGGGTTTATCCGGACGACCTCCCTGATTCCATGGGCGATCCCGACAGCGGTGGCTGCGCTGATGTGGGGGTATCTCTATGATGGGAGCAGCGGGGTGGTCGCTCACTTCATGGAAATGGCCGGGCTTGTAGAAGATTCTCGGAACCTGCTTCTGACGGGGGCAGGCGCCATGGCTTCCACCATTTTTGCGGATGTCTGGAAGACGACGCCGTACATGGCTTTGCTGCTTTTGGCCGGCCTGCAAAATATTCCGGGATCGCTGTATGAAGCGGCTTCCATTGACGGCGCCAGCAGGGTGCAGTCCTTTTTCAAAGTGACGCTGCCGTTGTTGAAGCCTTCCCTTTTGGTTGCCTTGCTGTTCAGGACATTGGATGCGTTCAGGGTGTTCGACCTGATTTTTGTCCTGACGGGAGGAGGACCCGGGGGCGCCACGGAAACAGCCTCCATTTACGCGTACAAAGTCATGTTCGGGCAAACCAATTTTGGCTACGGCTCGGTGGTCGTCATGGTCATGTTTGTCTGTGTCGCACTGATTGCGACCTTGTTTGTAAAATTGCTCGGAACGAATTTAATGGAAAGAAGCTAAGGGGGGTACTCGCATGAAAAAACAAAAAGCAAAACTGTGGATTTCATTTGGCCTTGTCGTGCTGGTCTATTTATTTGCGATGGCTTTCCCGTTCTTCTGGATCTTCGTCACTTCCTTTAAATCTTCCGGTGAAATATTCGGCGCAAATGCCTTTAAGGTGATCCCGGATGCACCCACGTTGAAGAACTATGTGATGGTGCTGTTCGAAAAAGGGATCCTGAATGCCATCAAGAACAGCTTTATTGTAGCGGCATCCACGACCATTTACATCGTGATCGTAGCGACATTGACGGCCTACGTCATCTCGAGATTTGATTTTAAGGGAAAAAATATATTGCTGGGACTGATTCTGGCTGTTTCGATGTTCCCGCAGATGATTGTGACGGGACCGGTATATAACCTGTTCCAGGACTTGAATCTATTAAACTCGTATGCCATTGCACTGCCTTACTCCACGATCACCTTGCCGATTGCGGTCTGGATCCTGGTGGCCCATTTCAACCAGATTCCGATGGCATTGGAGGAATCCGCAAAGATGGATGGAGCCACATCCTTCCAGACGCTGTATAAGATTGTGTTTCCGCTGGCGGCGCCCGGTGTTTTTACAACGGCCATCATCGTGTTCATCGCAGCATGGAACGAATTCCTGCTCACCATCACGCTGAATACAAACCAGTCGTATCATACGGTTCCGGTGGCCATTTCGTTTCTCCGGACGCAGTTTGAAATCCTTTGGGGAGAAGTGGCCGCGGCCACAACCATTGTAACCATCCCGACATTGATCATAGTCCTGATTTTCCAGAAACAGATCGTATCCGGGCTGACCTCCGGCGGGGTAAAAGAATAACGAAACAGGAGTGTCCATTATGTCTTGGTCAATTCATTCAAAACAACTTGATATCACCGGCCTATTAAATGAAGAAAGCCTGTTTTTTACAGGCAACGGATATGTGGGCGTCCGCGGAAACTTCGAGGAAGGAGCGCCAAAGGGTGCCGGGACGATAAGGGGCACCTATTTGAACGCCTTCCACGATATCACCGATATTGCCTACGGAGAAAAATTGTTCGGATTCCCGGAAACCCAGCAAAAGCTCGTCAATATCATCGATGCCCAGACGGTTCGCCTTTATTTTGGAGAGGGGAAAGAAAAAGAGGCCTTTTCTCTATTTGATGGCGAAGTCTTGGAATATGACCGGTATCTTCACATGGATAGGGGAGTGTCAGAGCGAGTCATTCGCTGGCGCTCTCCCATGGGAAAAGAAGTCAGGGTCAGCTTTAAAAGAATGGCCTCTTTCATTCATCCTGAACTGTTTTTGCAGGAAATTACCATTGAGCCAATCAGCTTTTTTGGTAAAGCAGAGCTGGTAGCAGTAACCGAAGGGGACGTCTCCAATTTCACCGATCCGAACGATCCGCGTGTCGGTTCGGGGCACGCAAAGCTGCTTGCTGTTTCGGGAAGCTCCATAGACAATGGGGTGGCGGGCGTTGAAGTCATTGCCAGCCGCTCCCGCTTAAAGGCCGCATGCGCGGTTGTCTGCGAGCTTTCGGTTCAGCACAGCCGGAAAGATGTGGAACACACAAAAGCCATTGAATCCACCTTTGTATTTGAGTTGGACGGAAAGGCCGTTTTTTTGAAAAAGAATGTATATACAGATACTCTCCGGCATGGGAATTCGCCTCTCCGCAAAGGATTTGAGCTTGCTGAACAGCTTCGCTCCTGCTCTTTTGCCGAGGCGGAGCAGAAGCAAAAGGAATACTTAAACGATTTCTGGCGGTTTGCCGATGTGGAGATCAAGGGGGATGAAAAGCTCCAGGAAGGAATCCGCTTCAATCTGTATCACCTGCTCCAGTCAGCAGGACGGGACCGCTATTCCAATATCGCAGCAAAAGGCTTGTCCGGCGAGGGGTATGAAGGACATTATTTCTGGGATACGGAAATCTATATGATCCCGGTTTTTCTCATGACCAATCCGGAGCTCGCAAAGAAGCTGCTCCTGTACCGCTATTCCATCCTGGATGCGGCCCGAGCAAGGGCAAAAGAAATGGGCCACCGCCAAGGTGCACTTTTCCCCTGGAGAACGATATCGGGACCCGAATGTTCCTCTTATTATCCTGCCGGAACAGCCCAGTATCACATCAGCGCAGATATCGCCTACAGCTATATCCAATATTACCTCGTAACGAAGGACATCGGATTTTTGAAAGAATGTGGTGCAGAGGTGCTGATTGAGACGGCACGGCTCTGGATCGATACCGGCCATTATCACAATGGGCAGTTCAAAATCGATGCCGTCACCGGACCGGACGAGTATACATGCATCGTAAACAATAACTATTACACGAATGTCATGGCGAGATATAATTTGCGATGGGCGGTAAAGGCGGTGGCCATCTTGGCTGCTGAAGCTCCGCAAGTGATGAAGGAGCTGGAGGAGAGGCTCGGGTTGGAGCCAGAGGAGACGGAAAAATGGATAAAAGCCTCTGAGGCCATGTATCTTCCATATGACGAAGAGCTCAATATCAACCCTCAGGATGATACGTTTTTGCAAAAAGCCGTCTGGGATTTTGAACAGACTCCAAACGATCATTATCCATTGCTTCTGCATTATCATCCCCTCACCTTGTACCGCTACCAGGTGTGCAAGCAGGCGGACACGGTTCTGGCTCACTTTTTGCTGGAGGATGAACAGGACGCTTCGGTCATCAAGTCGTCGTACGATTATTATGAAAAAGTGACGACACATGATTCCTCCCTGTCCTCTTGCGTTTTCAGCATCATGGCCGCCAAAACGGGGAACATGGAAAAAGCCTACGACTATTTCATTGAAACGTCCCGCCTCGATTTGGACAACACTCACGGCAACACGAAAGACGGTCTTCACATGGCCAACATGGGCGGAACATGGATGGCGATCGTCCATGGTTTTGCGGGTCTGCGCGTAAAGGAAAGCGGGCTGTCGTTTGCTCCGGCCATTCCGCAGCAATGGGAAGGGTACCAATTTTCCATACAGTATGAAGGCCGCCACGTTGAGGTTATGATTGACTCCTCTTCGGCAAGGTTCAGCCTGATCAGCGGGCCAGAGCTTGTATTCCATATATATGGCAATCCATACACATTGGGAGAGCCAGGATTGGAAGTTCCGCTGATCCGGTAATCAGGGACCTCAATGGGCTGCCCGGCATATGATACGTTGAAGGAACAGCGAAGGAGCGTATCATATGACAGAACAAAAGTGGAATCTGAAACAGGACAGCGGCCTTGCCAAGGACATCGCCAAGGCTGTGAACGGTGAATACAGCGCAATCACTTGTTACGGAAAGCTCATTGAAATGGCGCCGACCGAGCGGGAAAGAAATTTGATCAATGAAATTCGGAATGATGAAATACGCCACTTCCATGAATTCTATGCCATATACATGCTGCTGACGAATACCCAGCCCATCCCGCAAGTGACCGAGCAGTGCCCGGAACCTTATACGGAGGGACTGAGGTTTGCTTTTCATGATGAACAGGAAACGGTTGATGTTTACCTGGATATTGCCGATCGGGCAAGCCATCCTTTTATCCGTGATATTTTTCGAAGAGCCGCTGCTGACGAACAGAATCATGCCGTCTGGTTTTTATCCTTTATGGGGAGGTAAAATCTTTCCAATAATCGGTCGAAAAATCATTGGCCAACAAGACAAAACCTCCTTTCAATCTACAGGTTTAGAGAAAGGACAAGAAAGCTCTCCTGTTGAATATAGTAAGCAACACAAAATAACAGGAGGGGAAACGGTGGAGCAAATTTTTTCTTCCGAGGCAGCGAAGGTACTGGGGATTGGGGTCAGCTCCTTACGGAGCTATGCAGTCGAATTGGAGTCGAAGGGGTACGGGTTTGAACGCGGATCGAACAATGGACGGATTTTTCGGCAGGAGGATATCAGCCTGCTTAAAAAGATGATGGAAAAAATTTCGGCAGAGGGTCTTACGATCGGACAGGCGGCGGAGATTGCTTTGGCGGAGGCCGATGAAAAAAGTATGGGGCTACAGCCGCCTCCGGCCGGCATCCGGATCGAGGTATTGTGCGAGCAGATCAAGCATCTGGAGGAGCAGCAGGCTGAATTTGCCAACATCAACATGGAATTGGCCAAGCAGGTTGAGCGGCTGAATGAGAAGTTGGAAGAACGGGAGCGGGATCAGGCTCTGTTTGAGCGCGTATATAAAAACAGAGAAAAACAGAAACGCAAAAGCTTCTTCATGTTCAGGCCCTTTTCCATGCTAGCGGGGAAAAAGTCTGCGACATGACTGCGGTGCCATTGCACGCCGAAGTGAAAGTCCCGCAATTACCGTATGAAGTTCCGCAATTAAGTAGCAGACTTCCGCAATTAGCTGTCGGAGTTCCGCAATTACGCGGGGAGTCCCGCAATAAAGCGGCAGTTCCGCAATTACCGTATGAAGTTCCGCAATTAAATAGTAAACTTCCGCAATTAGCTGTTAGAGTTCCGAAATTACGCGGAGAGTCCCGCAATAAAGCGGCAGTTCCGCAATTAACGTATAAAGTTCCGCAATAAAGTAGCAGACTTCCGCAATTAAATAGCAGACTTCCGCAATTAGCTGTTGGAGTTCCGCAATTACGAGGAAAGTCACGCAATCAAATCGCAGGTCACGCAATTCCTTATAATAGCCGCTTCTGCCGCTCAAGCATACAAAAACCAACAACCGGTTCCTAAAAGAACCGGTTGTTCTTTTACGTGGCGGCGTTTCCTGCCGATGCGCTGTTCCGTTTCTGAATCATGTTGATTCCCATGACAACGGCGACCAATTCGGAATCCGAGAATACATCCGATAGATTGGATAGGCGATAGGCGGGGCTTTGAAAAAAGCCGCTTATTTTCTCAAATTCAGCCACAGTGTTTCCGCTCTCATCAAGCAGCTGGTAGTCTCGGGAGAAGGCCTCTGATTCTATCGCTATATAGCCCCTGGCTCCTGCTTCATATTCGAACTTCTTCGAGAAAAAGCTCATCCTCTGTCTCAGGACACCCAATTCATTTCCCGCATGATCCGTGACCACCCAGCGGTTGGATAGGGTTCTGAATCTGCCTTCGCACACAATGTTCTGTGAGGTATCCAAAACGGTCACGGAGGATGTGAAGGCTGACTTCAAATCAAGCGTTCCGATGATTTGTTTATGTTCATCATAAATATCCGTCAATCCTGCCGAAAAGAAATTATCGGAAAAATAAATATCGGATCTTGTCATACAATCAACTCCTTTTTCAATTATACGAATGCGCCGGAATAAAGGTTTCAGACAAGACAGAAAATGCTATAATGAATGAGTATTCATTTATTTGGGAGCGGAGGGGTAACATGGGAGAAAGGGATCTGGCACAAACGTGGACAGAAATTGAGCAGAAATTAAACGGCCGTCCGGAACCGATTCAAGGAATGGATGTTGTCTACCAATTTGATTTAGGCAACGGGGGAACCTACCGGCTCCTCCTTCAAAACGGTACGGCGCAAGTGAAAGAAGGAGCTGCAGAAAACGCTCAATGCATACTCAGTATGGGAACAGCCGAGTTTTACAAACTGCTAGCGGGCGATTTGAACAGCGCAGCCGCGTATATGCTTGGCAAGCTGAAAGTGCAGGGCAGTCTGGGGCTTGCATTAAAGCTCGAAAGTTTATTGAAGCAATACCGATTCGAATGAATGGTCAGGAAGTGATAATATGACAGCGATATGCATGGTCCGCCATGGGGAAACCGATTGGAATGCTGCCGGAAGGATACAAGGCAGTACGGATATCCCGTTGAATGATAAAGGTAGACGCCAGGCAAAAGAGGCAGGGCATTTTTTGAAAAAGGAGAAATGGGATTTGGTGATTGCCAGCCCCTTGTCAAGAGCCATGGAAACAGCAAAGATCATTTGCTCCGAAATGCACGAAGAGAATATTCTCACCATGGACTGCTTTGCGGAGCGTGGCTTCGGCGAGGCGGAAGGATTAACAAAAGAGGAGAGAGCGGAACGTTTCCCTGATGGACATTTTCCAGGCGCAGAACCATATGAAGCATTCAGGGAGCGAGTGATGGAGGGAATCGATGAAATCAGAAGAAAGTACCCCAGCCAAAAAATCCTTCTTATTGCTCACGGAGCCGTTATCAAGGCCATCCTGACATCCATCGGCGGAGAAGGGATTGACACCGACAGCGTGCTGCTGATGAACGCATGCATCAGCAACCTCCAGTTCATAGAGGAACAATGGAAAATTCAAAACTATAACGAGATTTCCCATTTAACGATGGAGTGACAAAGCTTGCCGGAGACGCGGCAGGCTTTTTTTATGGAAAAAAAACGTTTTGCCCAGACATGAGAGGGTACATAAATAGAGTAAAGAGAAGTTCAAACTTTTAATCAAAAGGAGGAACTGTCATGAACAACGAACGCGGAGATCGCAATAAACTTGAAGGCACTTGGGATAAGGTAAAAGGCGAAGCGAAGGATACATTTGGCGATATGACGGATAATGAAAGAATGCAGGCGGAAGGCAAGTGGGACAAGGCAAAGGGAGAAGCAAAGCAAGCTTACGGAAATGCGAAGGATAAGTTCTCTGACCTGGACAATAACGATCGATATTAAGTTGTGACAACAGCCTGTTCCAAGGGGAGCAGGCTGTTTTTTCTTGACGTCAGGAAAAAGGCGGAAAATGTCTAATTTTAGGTTTAAATATGGAAAAATAGGGTATTCAACCATAAGGGCATACGTCTGCATACATATTTTTTTGATCAACTCTTGATCTGTTACATGCAGCTTCCTAGAAAAAATAAGGGGGATCATGAAATGAAGAAGACTTTGCTTGCAGCAGTGGCTTCCCTTGCACTGCTTTTATCGGCATGCGCGGGTTTTCAGACTGGAAACGGCAGCAAAAAAACCGTGTCAGAGGATGGGAAAGTCATCATTGATTTTTGGACGTTCTGGGGATCCGAAATCCGGAGGCCGGTCATCGAAAAGATTGTGGATGATTTCAACAAATCCCAGGACAAAATCGAAGTCAAGCATACCTATGTGCCATGGGGAGATATTTGGACGAAAGAACTGGCCGCCATTGCAGCGGGAAATCCGCCGGATGTGGTCATCAACGATATCAACGGCACAGCCTTGCGCGGAATGAAAAATCAGGCTATGAAATTATCTGAATTTTTGGAAGGTGATGACATCAAGGGCCGCTTTTATCCTGAATTATGGGAAGCGACGCTGCATGATGGAGACTCCTACGGGATTCCATTCAATACGGATACAAGGGTCCTTTTTTACAACAAAGATGCTTTCAAGGACGCAGGGCTCGATCCGGAAAAACCGCCGGCCACTTGGGCTGAGCTGGAGGAATATGCAGCCAAGCTGGACAAAAAGCAAGGAGCGGATTATGAACGGATCGGATTCTATCCGCTATGGGGAATCGGGACGGATGTCTGGATGCTGAATGCCGACGGCAAGAACTTCATTGATCAAGACGGCAAACCGATCATTGATACAGAAGTGAATTTGAAGACTTTGGAGTGGCTGAAAAAGTGGAATGACAAATACGGACAAAATACGATCAACGCCTTCAAAGCGCAAATCGACAGCCAGCAGGGCAACCCGTTTTTCAACGGGAAGCTTGCCATGTTTGCCAACACACCGACTTTTTACACCCAAATCCGCGATTATGCGCCAGATCTCAACTTTGGCGTGGCTCCGCTGCCTGAGAGGGAAAAAGGAAGCGGTCATCTTAGCTGGGGCGGAGGATTCGTCGCCGAGATCCCAGAGGGTTCAAAACATCCGGAAGAAGCATGGGAATTCATTAAGTACCTGACCGATGTGGAAGCACAGGAGTATTGGGCAGTGAAGAACTTCGACAATGTAGCGAACAAGGAAGCGGCGGATAAAGCTGCAAAGAATACAGAGATGCCTGAAAAGGACCGGGCCGTTTATCAGGCGGCCGTTGACAACATGGAGGTCACTCTATTGACGCCGATACCGGTGCATGCGCCGGACTTCCCTTCGCTGCTCAATCCGGAATTTGATGCGGCATTACTCGGAAAAAAATCGCCAGAACAGGCACTGTCGGATGCACAAAAAGCGGTCGAAAAATTAATAGAAAAAAATAAGTAGAGGGAAAAGGGGCCGGCCCCCTTTTCCTCCTTTTTCATCTTATAGGGGGAGGGAATGTGAATGTCAGTCAGGTCATGGACATACCGGAAGAAAGAAGAGGTTCAGGGCTACCTGTTCATCCTGCCCTGGATTGCTGGATTTATTGTGTTTACAGCAGGGCCATTGCTGTTCTCGCTGTTTGCCAGCTTTACCAATTATAATGTCACTTCGCAGATGGATTTCATCGGCTTGAGCAATTACCAAAAGCTCTTCGCGGACGATCAGCTGTTTTGGACATCTTTATATAACACGCTGTACTATGTTGCTTTCTCCATTCCCCTTACCACCATAGGAGCCATCTTCCTATCCGCCCTCCTCAATCAGGACGTTCCAGGTATGCGCTTCTTTCGGACCATTTATTATTTGCCTGCGGTACTGTCTGGGGTCGGCGTGTATCTGTTATGGATGCAGCTGCTGGAACCGGGGACAGGCATGATCAATACTGTTTTGTCGTGGGTTGGGATTGAAGGCCCCAACTGGCTTTTCGATCCAAAATGGACAAAGCCTTCGCTTATTTTTATGAAACTGTGGAGCGTAGGAGGCGGGATGCTGCTGTATCTGGCAAGCATGCAGGGTGTTTCGAAATCGCTGTATGAAGCTTCTGATATGGACGGTGCCAATGCCTGGCAAAAATTCCGCTTTATCACCATACCCATGATCACACCGGTCATATTCTTCGATATTGTGACAAGCCTCATCGGAGGATTTCAGATCTTCCAGGAAGCGTATGTCATGTCCAATGGAGAAGGCGGACCGATGAATTCGATGCTTTTCTATAACTTTTACATGTGGAAGAAGGCATTTGAGGTGTTTGATATGGGCTACGCAATGGCAATGTCATGGATCCTGTTCATTGTGGTGTTTGCAATCACCATGGTCAACTTAAAACTGGCGCCTAAATGGGTCCATTATGAAGGGGAGGAGAAATGATGGCAATGTTTGAGAGCGGGACTGCTCCAAGCTATTTTGATAATGTAAAAAACCGAAGGAAAGTATTGAAGGCCCTTAACTTCATCCTTCTCTTCTCCGGAAGTCTCCTCATACTTTCGCCGGTATGGTGGATGGTTTCGACTTCTCTCAAAACAATGGCAGAGGTTATGCAATTTCCGCCGTCTTTTTTACCGGAGCAGTGGAGGTGGGACAACTATATAAAGACATGGAATGCTGCTCCATTCACCCGCTATACAATCAATACGCTTACCATCACGGTTATCGGGGTGGCAGCCAATGTCTTTGTCAATGCTTTTATCGCGTACGGCTTTGCCAAAATCCCATTCAGGGGTAAAAAGGTGCTGTTTGCCATCCTGCTTTCCACACAAGCCGATCGGAGAGTAAGTACTCCTTTTCTTTTTGATCCCTTGGAAATATATAGTTACCAGCTAATTCAGGAAGGGCAGGGTTTTCGTTTGTACATTATGAATCTTCCGCTGATTACAGATGCTCATTTTTATTATGATGAGAAGGAAAAGAGAATACGGTTGAGTCAAATTACTATTGAA
>DATBUB010000197.1:0-3206 GCA_036516555.1 Bacillaceae bacterium | reverse complement strand
CTCCGCTTTTCTTTGTCCAGCTTCGGCTCCTATCGACTAGCGGCCTTCCGGCCACCTCCCTACGATAAGTCAACATCGATTCGCTTCGCTCATCGTGTTTCCTTTATCTCAGTCGGAGTCCGTCCAGCCCGTACGTCGATGAACAGTCGCCTCCGCTTTTCGATTGTTCAACAACTTGTCATTTGCCTTCGTTGAACTGGGACGGGGAGAAAAGTATAATGGAGAGAGGGGACATACCAACAAAGAGGTGAGGATTATGCCTTTAAGCATTTTTGGATTCCGGGCGTTATGGAGTCCGTATTTCATGTTATTTGTACTTCTTTTGATTGCAGGCTACTTTTTGCTTACGGTCAAATATCGCCATAGATTTAAAGGCAGCGAACCTTTGCAGCCAAAACAGGCTGTTCTCTTCATCATTGCCATGATTCTTTTGTATGCCACAAAAGGATCACCGGTCGATTTGATGGCCCATATCATGTTTTCTTTCCATATGGTCCAAATGGCATTTTTATATTTGGTCATTCCACCCATCCTCATTTCATCGATTCCGAATTGGGTATGGGAGAGGGTGATTGAAGTGAAGGCGGTTAACTCCTTATTTCGCTTTTTCACAAAACCTTTGATTGCACTGGTCCTGTTCAACGGATTGTTTTCTGTTTACCATCTTCCGCCTGTCATGGATGCCATCAAGATGAATGAGCTTGCCCATATTGGCTATACGGTCATGCTTTTCATCTTTGCCATTTTCCTATGGTGGCCGCTGATCAACAAACTTGAAGGACAGTATCAGCTGCATGGGCTTAAAAAACTAGGTTATATTATCGGCGATGGTGTTCTGCTCACGCCGGCCTGCGGACTGATCATTTTTGCGCCGCACGCCATGTATGCCACCTATACCGATGGTGCTATGTGGATGAAGGCAATGGAGTTGTGTGTTCCCGGAAACACACTTGCGGGCTTGAGTCTGACAGGCCCTGAATTGTTTACAGATATGCCCGCCAAGGAAGATCAGCAGCTGGGAGGCGTTCTCATGAAAATCATTCAGGAGATTGTTCTTGGAGTCATGCTCGCCAAAATTTTCTTTGACTGGTATAAAAAAGAGCAGGCAGAAGGGGAAAGCATCAATGACGCTGCCATGCTTCAGCACAAGCCTCGCACTGCTGAATAATAGGAGGGAGCCCGCTCCCTCTTACATACCCATAAAATGAATGAGGAAGGTAATCACATTATGTCAGTTCCCATTATGCCAACCATCAGCACAACCTGCATTGTTATCAGTGCAATCCTAGTTGCTTTTGGCTGGGCAAAAATTAAAAAGAGAGATATAGAAGGGCATAAAAAAATCATGACGGCAGCCGCAGTCTTTGCAGTCATTTTTTTCATCATTTATGCGAGCAGGACTATTTTTGTCGGAAACACCTCCTTCGGGGGACCCGACAGCTTAAAGCCATTTTACACCGTGTTTTTGATATTCCACATTACGCTGGCGACAGTAGGAGCCGTCTTCGGCATTGTCTCCCTATGGACAGGTTATAAGAACAGGCTTGAACGCCATCGGAAGCTTGGCCCATATACAAGCGTCATCTGGTTTTTCACCGGGATCACCGGAGTGGTTGTGTATCTCCTCCTCTATGTACTATATAAAGGCGGGGAAACAACATCATTGATTAAAGCGATACTTGGATTGTAAAATGGTTGGAGACTATGCATTGGCATAGTCTCCATTTTTTAGGGGGGAAGATGATGGGAGTAAATATTTTATCGCCAGAACAGTATCGGGAAGCGATTTTTTTATCGATGTACGCTTTCCAGACGGAGTTAAGCGAGGAACAAAGGGAAGAAAGATTAAGGAAACTGGACAAGCACACGATATTGGGAATCATGCACGGGGAGGAGCTTGCGGCAAAACTCCATATCATCCCATTTCAAATCATGCTTAACGGAGAGAGCTTGGCGATGGGGGGCATTGCGGGAGTGGCTACTTACCCGGAATACCGAAGAAAGGGATATGTACAGCAGCTCATGGCTTCATCTCTTTTGAAAATGAGGGAAGATGGTCAAACCGTTTCCATGCTTCATCCTTTTTCTGTGGGATTCTACCGAAAATATGGCTGGGAACTTTTCACTGATTTTATTAAAGCCACGCTTGCCAAAGAAGACCTTATTCAAGTGGAACAGCCAGCTGGCAGCATAAGGCGGTATAAAAAGGCAGACGGCCTGGAGCATCTTGCCTCCGTTTATGAACATTTTATAAGGAATATGGCCGGGATGCTCATTCGCAGCACGGAATGGTGGCTTGAGAATACAGTCGATGATTTGACATATGCCATCTATTATTCTGAAAAGGGAAAGCCGGAAGGATACATTCTTTACAGTATTGAAAATAGGAAAATGGAAGTGGAGGAATTTACGGTTCTTTCCCATGAAGCCAGGAATAGTTTGTGGAATTTTATTTGCCAGCATGATTCAATGGTTGACGTGCTGGAAATGAAAACACGTGCAAATGATCCGCTGTTCTTTTCCTTGAGAAAACCGAACGTCAAAGCAGAAATCATACCTTATACTATGGCCAGAATCGTAGATGCTGAGAAATTCCTATCTGCATACCCGTTCAAACTTAAGCAGGGTTCCTCGCTGCTGCTAAATATCCAGGATGATTTTGCCGGTTGGAATTCCGGATTGTACCAAATCGATATCACGGGTGCCAGGAAGGCGGACAGTGGCGATATAAATACGAAAGAAACTCTCACGATGTCCATCAACAGTTTGGCAGCCTTACTGTTCGGCTATAAAACGGCCAGACAGCTGTGGGAGATTGGGCATATTAGGGGCAACATGGAATCGGCCAAGGAACTGGCGGCAGTCATTCCAGAACAAACCCCCTATTTTGCAGACTTTTTCTGATAAAAAAAGACTGTCCAATCAGTCCTAAAATGAAGCGGAAGAACTCCTGAAAGCGGCATTTTTCCTGTTATTCAACGGATGAATGATTGTAGTATTACTGGAGTAATCGAAAGGTTGCTGAATTGGCGGAATAGTTTACTGGATTAATGACCAAATTCACTGGATTATAGCCCAACTTCACTGGATTAATGTAAAAGTTCACTGGATTATAGCCCGACTTCACTGGAATAATGTAAAAGTTCACTGGATTAATGCCCAACTTCACTGGATTAATGTAAAAGTTCACTGGGTTAATGCCCGAC
>DATBUB010000196.1:0-3920 GCA_036516555.1 Bacillaceae bacterium | reverse complement strand
AGGTCACAAAGAAGGATAGGGAGCGCATCATGGAATCGTTGACTGTAGGGAAAAAACGTATTTTCCCCCTTAAATATGTCACGTCTCTTGTAGCCGTTGCATTCATTATCTTGTTGTTTTTCAGTCCTGCCATTTTGCAAGACGAGGAAACTGCGACCAGTGCAGTTAAAAAGGAAATCCACGAAGAATTTGGTCATCAACTATTTTTTCCGCACTATAACAAATATCCTGTAACATCGGTGGAACTACACAGCTCACCTAACGACAAAAAAACCGTCACCTTTATATATTCGAAAAATAAAGGCGATGCTGTTTTACCAGTGAATGAAAGAGAGGTTCAGGGAGATCTTAAGGTTTTGTACGGGAGATATGAGGGGGAACAAGCCTTTCGGATTTCTTATATGAATCGCAAACTGGTCCCATCAAACGAGGAGTATGTAAAGCAAATAAATGGTCATGAGGTAGAGTACGAACGCCTTGAAAGGGAAGAAGGACAATTTATCCTTGCTGCTCTCAACGTTAAAGAAGGCGGCTATTTCTTTGAATTTATTTTAGCTAAGGATTTTACACAAGAAGATGCCGACCAAATTTTGGACAGTTTTACAAAGCAGCTTGAGAATTGAGCGGGTGCCAGGCACCCGCGCAATTTAGACACAATTCCATAATCACACACGGCCATCCGCAAACTTTCAGCTGAAAATGTACATGGGCATGCAGTCATCCTCTGCCTTGAACCCGAGTGATTTGTAGAAGTCCACGGCTTTTGGGTATGAAATGAGGACTTTGGTAAAGTAATCATTATATCTTTCGAGCATCATTTCCATCATTTTTTTGCCAATGCCATTTCCCTGATACTCGGGATGGGTCAACACATAATGAAAGTATACGGTCAAGGCCCCATCCGACAGAGCGCTAGCCAGACCGACTAGCCGGTCACTGTCCCATGCTGTTACGACGGAATGGGCATTCAGGATTCCTTCATATAATTTTTCAGGGAAGCCCCCTGACTCCCAGTCGAGAGCCAAAAACAAATCTTCAAGTGCTTTTTTTGTGATTTTCTCAGTCTCAAATGTGAATTCGATGTTCATGTGTACCTCCAAAATATGTCTAGATTAATGGGGCAATACGTAAATCCATTTGCCCATAACCTTTGCCCAGGTCCTTACATAAAATAAATGGACTGGAGTTGATTTTATGGCAAAATGGATTGATGTATCCACATCACGTCGTCAATTGAAGCTGTTTGATAATAACAAGCTCCTAAAAGTATACCCTATTGGAGTGGGCAAAATGTTGACACCTACTCCCACTGGGACTTATACCATTATAAACAAACAGCGAAACCCTGGCGGCCCGTTTGGAGTGCTGTGGATGGGCTTGTCCAAACCCCACTATGGCATCCACGGCACCAATAATCCGGCCTCCATTGGAAAGTTTGTATCCAAAGGCTGCATCCGTATGCACAACCATGATGTCCTGGATTTATCCTCGAAAGTTCCAGTGGGTACACGTGTCGTGATCCATAAATGAGTGAACCTTTTAATATTGATGTGCCTTTGATTATACTTGGTATAGTCGAACGCACATTTTTTTACGGCCAAAAAATATTACCCGGAGAAGTATTGATAAACAAAAAAACCACTACGTTTTTATATGTTCTCTGGAAAGGCTGAAGAAGCCATACAATTTTACATTTCTCTGTTTGATGGTTCTGAAATCAGACTTATTGGTCATTATGAAAATGAAAGAGTGATGCATGCAGCCCGTACACTGCAAGGACAAACCTTCATGGCGATTGACCATGTCAACGGGGACAAGCATCCTTTTGCCCCGGCAATGTCTTTGCTTGTTACCTGTGAAGATGAAGCTGAAATGACACGCCGTCTTTCGTGCGTTATCCAGGAGCGGCGAGGTATTCATGCCCCTCGGAGAGTTGCCGGGAAGCAAAATATTCGGATCGGTACGGTCTTTTGTGGCAGCTGAACCTGGCAAATTAGGTTCTTAGCACTTTTTGAATAATTGTGGTACTATGTAGCAGCAAAAAAATTAAGCCTACTGAAAGAGTGAAACAACATGAAATGGTTTTTGTCCGGACTGCAATGGATGATATTCATGATTGCAGGCGCCATTGCTGCACCCATTGCCATAGCAGATTTATATCATCTATCACCTGTTGAAACGGCTGAATTTATTCAGAGGACTATCTTTATTTTGGGAGCAGCCGGTTTTATCCAAGGCGTCATCGGCCATAAACTTCCCATCCATGAAGGTCCGGCTGGCCTCTGGTGGAGCATTTTTGCCATTTACGCAGGTTTGGTTGGTGTACTTTACAGCTCAAATATTGAGGCTCTTCAGGCTCTGAGCGGCGGGATGATCATCAGCGGCATCCTGTTTATTTTACTTGCTGCATTTAAACTGATTGATAAAATAGCCCAGTTGTTCACTCCTACCATAACGTTTGTTTACTTATCCTTGCTGATTTTCCAGCTTAGCGGCTCTTTTATCAAAGGAATGCTTGGTATTTCCTCAGACCATGGGAAAATTGATATCACGGTCTTTATACTGAGTGTGGCCGTCGTGTGCATGGCTTTTTGGCTGGGAAAAAGCAAAGTTCCGTTTTTACAGCGGTATTCTGTCATGATCAGTCTCATTGCCGGATGGCTATTATTCATCGCTGCCCGGCAGGCACATGCCGTTGAAAAGGCAGAGCGCTTCTTTCAGCTGCCTAAGGCGTTCCCGTTTGGATTGCCGTCGTTTGACACAGGAACAGTGGTCACCGCTACTTTATTGACGTTGCTGCTCATCACAAATGTTATCGTATCCATCCGGCTGATGGAATCGGTGGTGAATCGGGGGGATGATCGGCATACCTATATAAGGGCAAGCTTTGTATCGGGTGCCAATCATCTGGTCAGTGGTTTTTTTGGCGCGATGGGGCCCGTTCCAATCTCAGGGGCAGCAGGTTTTGTAAAACAGACCGGTCTGAAGCAGCGGCTGCCTTTCTTGGTCGGGTGCGGTCTGGTCATGGGTGTGTCCTTGTTTCCCATTGTCATGAATGTCATTGCGGCCATCCCGGCACCGATCGGGTATGCGGTTACGTTTGTTATTTTCGTCAGCATGTTTGGGTTGGCGCTGAAGGAGCTGAAAGCTGCCGAACATGAGGGGCGGGCTTTTACCGTGAGCGGAATCGCCATGATGGTCGGAGTCGGTCTCATGTTTGTTCCCGCAGAAGCCGCACAGGAATTGCCCCCGGCAGTGGAGGCTATCTTCAACAACGGCCTCATCTGCGGGAGCGTCCTCGCCATCATCCTGGAGCAGGCTTCCATGTGGGGGGATAGGCGTAGAAAAAATTGAGCGGGAATTGTGGTGGGAATTGCGTGGGGTGCCTGGCACCCACGCAATTCGGAAACAAATCAAAATAGTCAGAATTGTTTTGGTGCCTGGCACCAAAACAATTTTTTGATTAGTACCTTGCAATGAACAGTACTACCGTGTTATATTGTATCTGCAAGGTAATTACTTATTGGCCAGTACTGAATATTAAACGGTAGTTATCAATATACAAATGAGGTGAAAGTCAACAGTGAATGTTCAATTTAAAAAAGGCGTACTGGAGCTATGCGTCTTGGCGCTTCTCGATAAACAAGACCGGTATGGCTATGAGCTTGTCCAGAAAATTTCGGACCAGATCGCCATATCCGAGGGCTCGGTTTATCCGCTGCTGAGACGTCTGACCAAAGAAGGGTACTTTACAACCTATTTGCAAGAATCTACAGAAGGGCCATCACGGAAGTATTACAAACTTACAGAGAATGGGCGGACGTATCTTCACGAACTGCTCAATGAATGGAAAGAGTTCACGGATGGGGTCAATCAATTATTAAAAGAGGGTGTGGAACATGACTAAGGATCAATTTATA
>DATBUB010000195.1:0-2463 GCA_036516555.1 Bacillaceae bacterium | reverse complement strand
ACGGGTCTTTATAAAAACCAGTGCTGGCCACTATGTGGACCCCTGCTTTTTCGCTGATCCTTTTCAGCAATGGCGCGTTTCTCCCCATCCCATCGTTCGTCACTTCCACCATGGACTGGCCGCCCAAGCGGCGGAAGTCCTCCAGTTCCGCGAGGACTCCCGGCTCATCGTCCAGAATCGTATCCGGATCTTTTTTGATTCTTGATAGATCAATGGACAAGTGCTCATGTGCCGCGCAAATGCCAAGTTCTTCTGGTGTAATGTTTCCTAAAACCGTTTTTATCAACAATATCCACTCCCAGTAGTAAGCTGCTTATTGCGGCAGGGCCATGATGCCCAGGCCGACCAGAATATTTGCGATGATGCCCACGGCAATGGCCCCAATCGGCCCCACAGCAATTCGGACAATCGGACGTCCTGCAATTTCATTCAACAGATAGAAACCGGCGATGAAGAAGAAACCGAATCCCGGTGCAATCGCATTGGCCGCGTTGGCTCCTCCAATCAAAAGGGCGACTTCCAAAAGCTTCGTCATGGCGCTTCGGATATTTTCACCGGAGTTGCGAATCCCCGGATACTTATCCAGGAACCTGGCGATGGAACTCAACAGCATGACCTCGATAAAAATGACGGCTACGCCGGCAATCAGCGCCACCCAGACGTTTGGAGAGAAAAATCCTACGACGAAAATCAGAGTGAAACCGACTGGGCTGTATACACCTGTCGCAATCGCCGTACTTGCGATGAGCGGAATGAATCCAATCGCCCTGGCCGCAGCTGCAATCCCGGCGTCCGTTGCCTTTCCTTCCGCTAGCAGGTTTAGGGAAATGGGGTCCCCCGCCATGATCCACAAGTTTGTAGCAGCTGCAATCAAGCCGCCGATGATCATAAAGAAGGCGACATTTTTTCTGATTTTGGCTACTTTCTCGCTAAATACAGCCGCTAAGTCGATGGACGAACCATCGGTTTTTTCCTTCATGGCAAACACAAGCAGGAAAATCATTCCCGTGATAAGAGCCATCCCTTCCTGGTTCAGCGTGACCGTTGTTCCCGAGAAGGCAAGAATTCCGCTCGTGTTAAGCCATACGGCAAGCTGGCGAACCAAAGCCGAGACGAGGAAGGTAATGACCCCTTTTTTTACGCTGAACTGCATGGCAACCGCCAAGGCCGGGAATGCCATGAAAGTCACGACGACCGGAGTTCCGACTTGCCCCATGGCATCCAGGAAATTAAGCGGCAGATAGTCGAACAGCTTGACGAAGCCTTCCAGCCCAATCAGCAGACCTGCCCCGTATGCTCCCCCGATCAAGGCTGCGAGCGGAGTCCCCCATTTATTTTTTGGCGTCAGCAGGCCAATGATGTCAGTCCCGAGCAAAATACTGTGTACGAGGATGATGCTCGCCGAAAGCGTGAAAGGTATCCCAAAACCGATTACAAGCCCAAAGCTCATGGCAAACGCAGTAAAAGCCAGATCCCGCCGTGTCATTCTTCCTTCCACATGCTCGGACACAATCGGACGCAAGCCGTCATTAAATACCGCAATATTCATGTTGGCGAGTACAGCCGCCACAGCACCAATCAAAATAATGAGCGTCATTTCCATTTCTCTTTCCCCCTCTTTAAATTATGGATCAGTTCTTTTTCAAGGCTTCAATAATCAGCGGCACCGCCGTATCTTTATGGTCCGCCGTAAAGCCAAATGCTACTTTTCCCTCTTTGACAGCGGTTTCAATTTTCTCTTTGCTCGGCTTCTTTCCAGGCATGGAGACTGTTTCGCAATTCGGTTTTCCAAGAATGGCAATCGCCATCGCCAGTGCTCCTCCGCCCCCTGTATGGCAGGCACCCACATAATAATCCGCCTGGCCGGTTTTGACCGCCATCGCCGCCTCCAAATCTGACTTAATCATCGTTGTAATGCTGCCATCCAGTTCTTTTACTAAACTTTCAATCTCTTTTTTGTCCACCTGTCCTCCAATCACCACTTTCATTCTCCGTCTCCTCCTTTGTTCAATCGCAATATGGTTGTGTAATGGATCAGCAAAAAGTCCGTTTCCTCTTTTGGTAGCGGCCCCCCCCATAGCCCTTCAACATGGCGGATGAACTGTTTGGCCATGGATGCTTCCGGTGCTTGTTCCACTTCTTTCAGCAATCCCTCATGCGGAGCCTCCACCGATTCCCCTTTTTCAATTCGGGTCAAGGCTACCGGGAGATGGGTAAAAAGCATTTCGGATTGAGTGATGCCTTCCTTGTTAAGCTGTACGGCCAGATGCTCAAAAGCCATGATGGTGGTTTCTGCAGCTCTCGCAGAAATGGCTGAACCTTCTTTTAGAATGGATAACCTCTCTTTCAAGTGTTCAAGATTCATAGAATTCCTCCAGTATACTGTATTTAGTATATTCTGCGCATTAAGAAACAAGAACCTTGCTTCTTAATAGTGCGGGTACTTTTCCTCTTTTTCCACCA
>DATBUB010000194.1:0-15923 GCA_036516555.1 Bacillaceae bacterium | reverse complement strand
TGAGGTACCTTCAAAAATTTCCAGAATTCTTTGGTCGCGATAAAGCCGCTCGACCGTATATTCCTTCATATATCCATAACCGCCGTGAATTTGAACGGCTTTATGTACGACCCTGTTGGATGCTTCAGAAGTAAATAATTTCGCAATGGAAGCCTCCTTGGATATACGGTAACCTTCACGGTCTTTCAAACTGGCTGCGTAATATGTATACAGCCTTCCGATTTCCACTTCAGCCGCCATTTCAGCCAGCATCCATTGGATTCCCTGGTAATTTGAAATGGTGTTATTAAAAGCTACGCGTTCCTTGGAGTAGGCCACAGCTTCGTCCAAAGCAGCTTGTGCCAATCCTACAGCCATCGCTGCAATGCCGATTCGTCCACGGTCTACCACTTGCATGGCAAGCTTGAATCCGCTTCCTTCTTCGCCGACAAGGTTTTCTTTTGGAATACGGCAGTTATCAAAAATGATTTCGTGGGTTCTTGCACCCCTGATCCCCATTTTATCATCCCCGGCACCATACTCTAATCCTGGTGTGCCTTTTTCTACGACAAAAGCGCTGATTCCGCGGCTGCCTTTTGATGTATCTGTTTTTGCGTAGACTACTAGTGTATCAGCATATGCGCCATTGGTGATAAATACTTTGGAACCATTCAGCACGTATTCATCCCCCTCAAGTATGGCGGTTGTTTTCATGGATGAAACGTCTGTACCTCCGCTTGGCTCTGTAAGGCAGAAAGCAAAAAGCTTTTCTCCTGAACAGCCCGGCACTAAATATTTTACTTTTAATTCTTCGCCTGCTCCCAAGAACAGGCCGTCAATTCCAAGGTAATGCGCTGTTAAAATGGAGCCTGTCGCTGCACAGGCGGCTGTGACCTCTTCTACTGCAATCGCTTCTGAAATGGAATCGGCTCCTACACCGCCGTATTTTTCAGGATACGCGATCCCCATCAAACCAAGCTCGCCCAATGTTTTGATTGTTTCTTCCGGAAAACGGTTTTGTTCGTCCAGTTCGACAGCCAACGGGGCCAAAACTTCTTTGCTGTAGTCACGGACCATTTTTCTAATGCTTTTCTGTTCGTCTGTATAGGTGAAATCCATTTAAATCCCTTCTTTCATTTGATTCCTACTCTTGTCACTTTTCCGATAATTTCATCTGTATGTTCCCCAAGTGCAGGGGCCGGTTTCTCGATGACCGGAGGTGTACGGGAAAGCTTAACGGGATTTCCGACAAGCTTCATCCTCCCAACCGCAGGATGATCCACCTCTACAAGCATTTTCCGGACTTTCGTATGCTCGTCTTCGGCGATATCCCTGATGCTGTTAATTTTTGATGAAGGTACACCCGCTTCTGTCAATGCACTTTCTGCCTCTTCCACCGATAACTTTGCCAGCCATTCTTCAATGATTTCCTTTATGTCTTCTTCATGCTCTGTTCTAAGACGATCCGTCAGAAAGCGAGGATCTTCTGTCAATTCAGGTTTGCCTAAAACACTGCAAAGCCTGCTGAACAGTGAGTTGTTTGCAACGGCAATAACAAGATGGCCATCCTTTGCTTTATAAATGTCAAATGGTGTACTGATCGGATGCCGGCTCCCAATCCGTTCTGGAATCGTCTTGTCAACCGTGTATCTCATGACATTTGTTTCGAGCATGGCGAAAATCGTGTCAAGCATGGCAATGTCGATCATTTGCCCTTCGCCAGTCTTTTCTTTGTGAAATAAAGCAACCATGATTCCGTATGCAGCATACAAAGCGGCGCTCATATCTCCAAGCGAGGAGCCTGTGCGTGTCGGAGGATTTTCGGGATGTCCCGTAATGCTGGTCATCCCACCCATCGCCTGAGCAACCAAATCGTATGCGGGGCGCTGGCTGTATGGGCCATATTGCCCAAAGCCGGAAATGGAAGCATAAATGAGGCCTGGGTTGATTTCTTTAAGGGATTCATAGTCCAGCCCCAGCTTTTTCATAACACCCGGCCGGAAATTCTCTACTACTACGTCGGACTCTTTAACCAGTTCTTTTATGACTGTAATCGCTTTCTGATCTTTCAAATCAAGAGCAACACTTTTTTTCCCCCGGTTCAAAAGGCCGAAATAAGCGCTTTCACCATTTTGAAAAGGACCGAACTCCCGTGTATCATCCCCTGTTCCGGGTCTTTCGATCTTAATCACCTCTGCCCCCATATCTGCCATCAGCATGGTGCAGTATGGCCCGGCCAGCACCCTGCTGAAGTCCAGCACTTTGATCTTCTTCAGCGGTTTGTTCATCTTTTGCCACCCCCCCTGGTTTGATATGTTTCATTATTGCAGGACTTTATTTGACCGGCTAGAATGAAATTTCTTAGAAATTGTGGACTATTTCTCGTTGGGATGAGAAAATAATCTACATTTCCGGTTGTCCTGACTTACATGTTAGAGAGGCATAGAAATGAAGTAAAGGCGACATTTGTTTGAATATGTAGAATATTTTACGCCAGAGAGGAAATGTCCACATCGTCTTCATATAGCAACATGCAGGCTGGATGCGGATTTTAAACGTAATATTGTAGTGGTATTCGATAAATTGTGAACTTTTTTTCTTTTTTGTCTCTTTCTATACTAATAGATACAAGGAAGGATAAAAATCGAAAAAACTTCCCTGATTTTGATCAAAATGGAAGCGCTTTTATCCTGTGCGGCCGGCTTAAACCCGGCAAAAATGACTTTTAACAGAAATGGAGTTGGTTTTATGATGAATGCCCCGGTGGAAAAAGAGGCTAAAGGGGAAAGTAAAGCAGTGACGGCTCAGGCATCGTCGAATCCCGGAGCGGTCTTTAAATTTTTTGGCTATAGTCTGCTTGGAATCTTCATGTTTTTTGTCCCTGTCACCCTAAATGGAAAATCTTCCATTATGTTGGACCACATTGTTACCGGTATCATTTCCTTAAGTTCGACTGCCGTTACGGTTTTTGCCTTGATCGTATTATTCATGGGAGCCGTGTATCCTTTTGTCAACAAATCGTGGAACAACAGTACAGTCGATTTGATTTTCTCCATCTTTAAAATTCTCGGTTTCATCTTTGGTGCCATGATTATCTTCAACGTTGGCCCTAAATGGCTATTTAATCCGGATATGGGGCCATTCCTGATGGAAAAATTGATAAAGCCGGTAAGTCTCCTTGTTCCGATAGGCGGAATGTTTTTGGCACTTTTAGTCAGCTATGGTTTGCTTGAATTTGTCGGAATCTTCATGCAGCCTGTCATGCGGCCGATATTCAAGACTCCTGGCAGATCCGCAATAGATGCGGTCGCTTCCTTTGTAGGCAGTTATTCCATCGGCCTGCTTGTGACTAACAGGATATTCAATGAAGGGAAATACACGATCAGGGAAGCTGCGATCGTAGCGACAGGTTTTTCCACTGTATCCGTCACATTCATGGTTGTCATAGCCAACACTCTGGATCTAATGCACATATGGAATCTGTATTTTTGGATTTCCTTTATTGTCACCTTCCTCGTCACGGCCATTACAGTACGCATCTGGCCATTAAACAAAATGAGTGATGAATACATGAACGGCAACGGCCAGCCCGAACAGGTCATTAAAAAAGACAGGCTGAAACATGCCTGGATAGAGGCGATGGAAACGGCCAACAGCACTCCTCCACTGGGGAAGAATATTATGGCTAACTTTAAGGACGGTTTCCGAATGACCATGAACATCCTGCCGACCATCATGTCCGTTGGCCTTTTGGGATTGGTACTCGCCACCTATACTCCGCTGTTTGACATTGCCGGTTATATATTCTACCCATTGACTTGGGCTTTACAGCTGCCTGAACCGCTTTTGGCTGCTAAGGCAGCGGCTATTTCCATTTCAGAAATATTCTTGCCTGCCCTGCTTGTCACGGGTGCCGGAGTCATGACAAAATTTATTGTTGCTGTACTGTCCGTTTCTTCTATCCTTTTTTTCTCGGCCATCATTCCGTGCATTCTGGCTACGGACATTCCAATCAGTGTTCCGAAGCTTGTGGTTATTTGGTTCGAAAGGGTCATCTTGACATTGCTCATTATCACCCCGATTGCCTATATCCTGTTCTAGCAAAAGAGACAGCCGCCAGGCTGCCTTTTTTTGCTCTTTTCTTTTATAAACTTCTTGTCCTTCTGCGTCCAAGTTGTGCATATAATGTGGGGAATATGTACACGGGAGGAAAAAAATGATCACCTTCTTGGAAAAAGCGGTCATCGGCATGGCATTATTGCGTATTTTATCCGGCAGCATCGAACTATTTGCAGCGTTTATCATGATCAGGCTGAACGATATTGAAAAAGCACTTGTCATTAACAGTTCACTCGCGCTGATTGGACCGATTGTCCTAATCACGACCACTGCCATCGGATTGTTTGGCATTGCCGATAAAATATCGCTCGGAAAATTCCTCTGGATTTTTTTGGGGGTCGGTTGTATTCTCTACGGTGTAAAAAGCAGCTGATACAGACGGGGTTTTTTCCATTCGAAAGACAAAGTTTTTCTGCAGAAAATAATTCATGAGCGTATATAAAACCATACCTATCAAAATGGCGGCATCATCCTGCGGAGGGCCGGCGATCCCCGTTCTTTCCCATGCTTCAGCCGCCATTGGGCTGACGGAATAAGAAACACCATAGCAAAAGAGAATTACGGCAATAAAACGGATGGCACTTGTTCCGGTCTTGGCATTGCTCTGAAATGTGAAATGTCTGTTCAGAACAAAACTGATGGCTGCCCCTGCAGTGTTCCCCAAGAAGGTGGAAAACCAATAAGAGAATCCCAGTAAATGGAACAGCAAAAGCATGGCGGTCAACCCGGCAGCAGTATTGATGATTCCCACCATTAAAAATCGGAAAAAGGAGTCAGTTTGTTTCTGGCATTTGTCCCAGTTCAGCATGAAGGGCTTCATTTTCCTCTCCTCCAGCATTGATGATATGCCGCGGAAAAGGCATGTTGAATGTATCAATATCCACAATAAATTTTGGCCGCCTTTTCGTTTCTTTGTAAATTTTTCCTATATACTCCCCCACCAAGCCGATAGCCATGAGCTGCAGGCCCCCTATCAGCCATACGGATGCAATCAGCGAGGTCCATCCTGTTTCTGTCCTGCCCAAAATTTTTAAAGAGAGAAAATATATTCCGCACAGTACACTGATGCAAAATGACAGCAGTCCAACTGCCATCACAAATCGGATAGGCGTAACGGAAAATGACGTGATGCCTTCAAATGAAAAGGACAGCATTTTCCTCAGCGGGTATTTCGATTCGCCTGCAAACCGTTCCTTCCGGTCATAATACACTTCTGTCGATTTAAAGCCGATCAGCGGAACGATCCCCCTCAAAAAAAGGTTTACTTCGCCGAATTTCTCCAGCTCCTTGACCGCTCGCTGGCTCAGCAGCCGATAGTCGGCATGATTGTAAACAAGATCAACGCCAAGCTTTTGCATGAACCTGTAAAAGCCCAAGGCTGTATTTCTTTTAAAAAAGGTATCCGTATCCCTCTTGTTCCTGACTCCATATACCACTTCATAACCTTCTTTGAATTTAAGGACAAAATCCCGGATCACGCTGATATCATCCTGAAGATCAGCGTCTACTGAAACGATGCAGTCCGATGCAGGACGTGCAGTATACAACCCTGCAAGGAGTGCATTTTGGTGGCCTACATTTCTCGCCAGCTTTAAGCCTCTTACGTTTTCATTCTGAAGGCTTTCCTTGTAAATTACCTTCCATGTTAAATCCTTGCTTCCATCATCCACAAACAAGAGCTTACTGCTGGGTGATATAAGCTTTTCCGTCACAAGGCTGTCCAATAAAGCCGATAGCCTGCACAGGGTTTCCTTCAGGACTTCTTCTTCGTTATAGCACGGGATGACAATTGTCAATATTGGCTGCTCCATGCATGTTCCCTCCTCGCTCCTATGTCACTTTGTACAGATAAATCCTCCAAACGGATTTCTTTGATTCAAATATTTTATCCAACATTAAGCCGTTATCATGCGCGTTATCTATCGGGATGGCTGAAAATATATACCTTCCCCCCATATTTCTAAAAGGCTCGATGTTAAGCTCTAGATTTTTAAGCCTCTTTTTTGATTTTTTCGTGAACATATATCGCTTGCCCAATTCATCCGTAAAGATATAGCATCGGCCGCCCCACTCATCGAAATAAGTTCGGATCGTTTTATTTTTTGCCAATTCTTTTTCTATGATTTTCCTGAATTCGTATTTATAACTCAGCGGATAGAAATTATTGTACGTATCCAGCGTATAAAAGCCATTATACTGTGCTATGGCAGGATGAATCCCAATGCTTGCCACTCTGTATTCTTCCTGGGGTAGGGCAATGTGCTCTCTTATGTCATCAAATAGGTCCACCGCATAAAATTGCCTGACGGTCGGCTTGTTGTGAAAAATGATTTCTTCATTGAAGAAAGAGACAACCACAACCTGAGCAATCGCCAGCATTTTTACGGATTTTCTCCAGGAAGGGTTTTGCTGCCACAAAAACCTGAGGGCTAGGGCAAATAGAACGTACAGGACAAGCGGTCTAAGAAAATGGTAGCGGGCAAAATTGAATGTATCCAGGAAATGAAATCGCTCTGTCAAAGGCAGCCACCCTTTATAAAACCAAAAAGCATACCAGGCTGACAGGGCAAAATTAAGCGCAAACAGAAACACATACACTTTTTCCTGTTTCCACTTTTTCTTTTGCCAGATCAGGAAAAACACAAATAGAGTGACCGGCAGGATGACAAAAGTATGGATGGTGGCAGCATGATGGTGGCCGAGTATGTAGTTTTTAAAAGTCAGTCTGATGGAACGCCATACGGATAACCTCGCATGGAAATATTCATCCCTGCTGTTCGGTTCATCATCAAAGAGAAAGGAGTATACAAGCCTGTATTCAACAAGAAGAAAGACACCCGTCATGTAGGCGATTGACATTAAGAATCTCCAGTTCCAGCCTTTCCCCCTAAGCACATCTACAAGCCAAAAGATGCCCATGGCCGATAAAAAGAAGAAAAAACCTAGGACAATGCTTGAATAGAAAGGGAGCAGTGTCAAGGCGAGAATGTTCTTCCAGGATCTTTCCCCTTTCCTGATATTCAGGAACGCCCATAGAGCCAAAGGCATTCCAAGTGTGCTCAGCATGCCAGAAGGCCAAAATGGCGTGAAGGCAAACGCCAGGGCCGTACAAACATTCAGGATCGTCCACTCTTTTTTGGGGAGAAAATGTTCTTTCAACAGCAAATACATACCCAAGAAGGCGATAAACCTCGTTATGGCCTGGCTCAGTGCATAAGCCAACATTGTGGGGAAAAAGGCATACAGCCATACAATCAAACTGAATTCAGTGCCGAAAGCATTTCTCGAAAGATGGCCGTTAATGATCTGGGGGATGGCTCCGTCTAGCGGTCCCGTCAATTGCCCGCTCTCCGCTAATACTCTATACCATGATAAATTGGAGTCGAGGTTATCATGTACACGGATATGGGCGTCTTCTCCAAGAATAAAGAGCGGAGATAAAAAGACTCCGATTGCCAACAAAGCAATGATGATCATTTTACGTTCCGCTGCGTCATTCATTTGCAATCGTTACACCTCTGGTTAAAGTTTCGTCTGCGGTTTTAACTTGTGCATTCAGGAGGAATAATATTCCCTGTTTGGCAGGACAAGTACATAACGTTCCAAATCAGGGATAAGACAATCCAGTGCCGTCATAAGATAATGACGGATAGATTTTTAAGGGGGCCTTGCCCATGATCAAAAAAGCAGTCATTCCCGCCGCAGGGCTGGGAACCCGATTTTTGCCTGCAACGAAAGCGCAGCCCAAGGAGATGCTGCCCATTGTTGACAAGCCGGCAATCCAGTTTGTTGTAGAAGAAGCGATTCAATCCGGCATCGAGGAAATCATCATTGTGACGGGGAGAAATAAACGGGCAATAGAGGATCATTTTGATAAGTCGGTGGAGCTTGAGGTTCTTCTTGAAAACAGCGGTAAAAAAGAAATGCTGGACATTGTCCAAAACATATCCAATATGGCGGATATCCATTATGTTAGGCAAAAGGAACCGCTTGGGTTGGGTCATGCCGTATATTGCGCGAGAAAATTCATCGGCAGCCAGCCGTTTGCAGTTCTTCTGGGGGATGATCTGATCGACAGTGATGTTCCTGCCCTTGCCCAAATGATCAAACAATTTGAAAGAGTGAAATCCACTGTCCTTGGATGTAAAGAAGTGCCGTTTTCCGAAGTGTCCAAGTATGGCATTGTGGACCATGGACTTCAAGAAAATGAGGTGTATTCTGTTTTGGGCCTTGTGGAAAAACCCGCTCCAGCTCTCGCTCCTTCCACCCAGGCGATCATTGGGAGGTATATCCTTACCCCCTCCATTTTTGGCATGCTTGAAAAAGTAAAACCGGGGAAAAATGGAGAGATCCAGCTGACGGATGCCTTATCTCTATTGCTTGAGGAGGAAAGAGTCTTTTCATACAGTTTGATAGGAAAACGCTATGATGTTGGTGATAAGCTCGGATTGTTGCAGGCCTCCATTGATTTTGCACTGAAACGGCCGGATATAGGAGAACAATTGGCGCAGTACATTAAACAAAAAAGATGGAACTAAAAAAAGGCAGAATGTATACCATTCTGCCTTTCAGTGAGCGTGTATCAGCTTTCCTGGTCGCTTTCATCAAGCATTTCTTCGAACGCAGCTGATACCTGTTCAAACTCTTCTTCACTTTCGATGGCAGCCATGTCGCCTTCCGAGTCCAGCTTCAGAAAAAAGATATCAAAGTCTTCTTCCGTCACTTGTTGGATATCTTCGGTAAAACCGACCGCCATATATTCTGTCCCATTCATGGACATGGAGGCCAGGACCTCGACATCATGTTCCTCTTCATTATCGTCAATGATGGTAAAGACTTCTCCTACTTGCACTTTTTCCATTTTGGAATCCCCTTCCCATGTATAGCTTTGTTCCATATTATTATCTTCCCATATTGCTGCAAAATCATGCCCCTCTTAATCCCTTATTTGAACCAGCCCTTTTTCTTTGATTGTGTAATCGCTTCTATCCTGTTCGTCACTTCAAGCTTGTCCAAAATCTGCGAAATATAATTCCGGACAGTCCCCGTTTTGATGCTCAGCGTATCGGCGATTTCCTTTGTATTTTTACCATCCGCCACAAGTTCAAGAACTTCCTTTTCCCGGTCGGTAAGAGGATTTTCTTCACTGTAAAAGCCGTCCATAAGCTCTGGTGCATACAGTCGCCTTCCCGCCATTACGCTTCGGATGGAACTGGCGAGTTCCTCGCTTGGGCTGTCCTTCAGCAAGTAACCGCGGACACCTGCCTTTATGGCGCGCTGAAAATAACCAGTGCGTGCAAATGTGGTCAAAATGATCACCTTGCAATCGAAGCCCTTCAGTTCCTCCGCAGCATCGAGACCCGTTTTCCCCGGCATTTCAATATCCATGATGCAAACATCCGGCTTTAATTCATGAACCAGTTTGACAGCCTCTTCCCCATTGCCTGCCTTTCCCACCACCTCCATATCTTCCTCCAGATTCAGGAGGGAACCCAGGGCACCAAGCATCATCCGCTGATCTTCAGCAATCACAATCCTGATCATATTAAGATTATCCCCTTTCCGGCTCAGTCAAAACGCTGGGCACCTGCATCTTGATGGATGTGCCTTCTTCCGATAAAATATCAAGCCTGCCATTGACAAACTCAAGCCTTTCTCTTAGTCCAAGCAATCCGCTTCCCTTTAGCAGATCCTCCTCATCCTGAATGCCTATTCCATTATCGTTCACACTGATGATTATTTCCTTATCTGACTGCTCTATTGTGATTTCGCAGCGGGTCGCTTTGCTGTGTTTCACTACATTTGTAACAGCTTCTTTCAAACACATGCTAAGCAGATTTTCCAAAAACAACGATACATTGGACAAGGGGAGGTATTGTTTTCCGCATAGTTCAATCTGAGCTGCCTTCAATATTTGCCTTATTCGGACCATCTCTTCATGGAGCCTGATACCGCGCATTTGAGTGACCATTTTCCTCACTTCGTTAAGGGCTGTCCGTGCCGTTTGCTGAACATCTTTCAATTCACTTCTTGCCTGTTCGGGATCTTTGTAAATCAATTTTCTCGACAGGTCGCTCTTCAGTCCGATCAGCGACAGCTTCTGTCCGAGTGTATCATGGAGATCGCGGGCAATGCGCTGGCGTTCTTCCTGCTTGACAAGCTCTGCTATGCGTTTGTTGGCAAATTCAAGCTGGGCTTCAAGCTTTTCCTGCTTTTTCCTGTTATATAAATTGAAAGGAAGCAGGATAACACTGATCCAGATAATGATGATGAATGGCAATTGCTTTAAAAATAGCTCATCCTGTATGACAAAATTATAATTGATGGACACTGTGGTAAAAACAAGGTGTATGATATATAAGGTCAAAAAAGCCGCTCGATTTTTGATATTGCCGTTATAGTAGGCAATATAAAAAGCGAAGTAAATGTATTGAAACAATATGGCCATGGTCATCGAAATCGCAATCAAAATACCGGTCCACAAGTACACCGGCCAATTTCGTGAGATAAATGCAAAACGGTAAGAGATAAAAAACATGATGGTCAATGCAATTCCCACAGCTATTTCAATGGTGGAGGAAGACTGGAAAATAAAATAAAAAGGAAGAATGCTGAATACACTCCAGATATAGGGTGAAATGCCCGACCCTTTTAAAATTGTCCTGTACTTTTTTCTCATCGTGCATACCTCAATCTTTGAATAATTAAAATAAGACTCCTCTGTCATCATAGCACAAAGGAGCCTGCTTGCTTCATAATAACTTGTCTTTTATATTTCCGGGTTTTTTTTAATGCAAGAAAAACATATTAACCTCACAAACATTGAAAGAAAACGAAATGACCGCCCATCTGGACTGGTCTTTTTCACAGTTTGCCCAGCATATCGGCCAACTGACGATATATGGTGACAATATCATCTAATTTCATCCGAACAAGACCGCTTGAGGAAGGGGCAACAAAATCAATTGTTCCCGGAACAACGTGTTGTTCCTGTACTCCCCAAGGGATGTCTTTTTTCTTGGTGAACTGCTGATAAATTCCCTTTCCCACATAACAGATGATCTTCGGGCGGTATGTTTCAATCTTTTGCAGGAGTTCACGGCTGCCTTCCAAATATTCTTCTTTTGTAATTTCTTCAGCATTTTTGGTTGGCCTGGATACAATGTTTGTCAATCCATAGCCTAACTCAAGAAGTTTGCCATCTTCTCCAGGATTGTACTTCCTTTCTGTCAGGCAGGACAGATGCAGGATATTCCAAAAGCGGTTGGTGGGATTGGCATAATGGTGTCCGGTTTCACCTGACAAAATACTGGGATTGAAACCAACAAACAGTATATCCATGTCTTCTTTCAAATGGTCTGGAATGGACTTCATGACTGTCTCCTCATCGTCTTGGCATCGCTGCCTATAGGATTTCGCATGACGGGCAGCGTGCAGCATCGGAATGAACCGCCGGATTTAATGATTTCTGACAAGTCAATCTGGATGACGGTATATCCCCTTGACCTCAACTGGCGATTCACTTTTTTGTTGACAGGAAGGCTGAACACTTTGCGGTTGCCTATAGAAAGAACGTTTGTTCCCAGTGTGAATTGCTCCTCTTCCATTACTTCTATCAAGTCATAGCGTGATTCAAGAAGCTTAAGCGCTTCTCTGTCTATGGCCTGGGGGAAAACAAGAGCTTCTTCAGGTGAAAGGATATTGAAGACACAATCCAGATGCAGGTATCTTTCATGAAATGGAATGCGGTGCACACGGTAGCTGTCCGGCAAGGATTGTTCCAGCTCGGAGATGGCATCTTCATTGGTTCTGCTGCTGATGCCTACATAGACGTTTGTTCTGTCCACGATGACATCACCGCCCTCAATAGAACCCATCTTCAAGTCCTTATAAGGGATTTTCCGCTTTTTAAGCTGTTTTTTTAACAATTTTTCTTCACCCTGGCGTATGTCGCTGGCCATTTCGGCGACAAACAATGTTTCTCCGACCGTAAATCCGATATCCCTTGTGAACACCTGCTCAGGAAAATCGGGACTCGCCTCCAATATTTCAACTTCGACACCATGCTCACGCAGCGCCTCTGTAAACTGCCTATGCTCCATCATGGCAAGCTTTCTGTCGATATTATCATCTTGATAATGCTTTTGTGTTTCGTTGATCACTTCTTCTATGGCCATGTGTCTCGGCTCGCATAATATCACTTTATGTAATGTATCATACTCACTGGCACAAAATGTCAATGCTTCCTTGTTTGACAATAAAGTCATTCTGTTTCCTCCCTGTTTCACCTTCTGGGTAAAATTCCGTTTTTCTCTCCAACATGTTTTACCCTTTCAGTGAAAAGTGAAAACATCTGTTCCAGAAAGTTTCCAGTTGCTAAAAAACTCCTATAACCAGGAAGGGTTAAAGGAGCTGCTGTGATAGTTTCATTCCACTGTTACGGTCCAGCCAAATGGATCTTCCTCTTTGCCGGTTTGGATGCCGGTCAGCGAATCATACAGCCTTTTTGAAAGCGGCCCGGTTTCCGCCCCGTTGATAACCAGCTTTTCATTTTGCCAGAAAAGCTCTCCAATCGGCGAAATGACGGCAGCTGTTCCGGTGCCGAACGCTTCCTCAAGAGTACCATCCTGGTAGGCACGGAAGAGATCGTCAATGGCAATCCTCTTTTCGGTTACAGGGATGCCCCAGTGTTCCAGCAATTCGATAACGGATTTTCTCGTTATTCCCTCGAGGATGCTTCCGTTTAATGCTGGTGTGATGACCTCTCCGTCGATCTTGAAGAACACGTTCATGCTGCCCACTTCTTCGATATACCTGTTTTCCTTCCCATCCAGCCAGAGTACCTGTGAATATCCGGATTTATCCGCTACCTCCTGGGCCTTAAGGCTTCCTGCATAGTTTCCTGCAGTCTTTGCATTTCCCGTGCCCCCTGCAACTGCCCTGACATAGTTCCGCTCAACAGCTATTTTCACCGGATTGATGCCTTCTTTATAATAGGCACCGACTGGAGAAAGGATGATCATGAATTGGTACGTTTTGGATGGTGCAATCCCCAAATACGGTTCAGTGGCGATGATGAATGGCCGGATATACAGCGAAGTGCCTTCCACATCCGGTATCCAATCCCGGTCAATGGCGACCAATTTCTTGAGCCCTTCCAAAGCCAATGCTTCGTCCACTTCCGGGATGCAAAGCCTTTCACTGGATTTGTTCAGCCTTTTGATGTTCTGATCCGGCCTGAACAAAAGGATCTCCTCATCCGAAGTGAGATAGGCCTTCAGCCCTTCGAATACCGTCTGGCCATAGTGAAAAATGATGGCGGCAGGATCCAGCTCTACAGGCTGGTACGGTACTATGCGCGGATCATGCCAGCCCCTCCCCTCTGTATAATCCAAAATGAACATGTGATCTGTAAATATTCTTCCGAATTCAAGGGTGCTGAAATCCGGAAGCTTTTTTCTTTTCTCGGTCAATTGGATGTTGATTTTACATTTTTCCATTTTGATCACCTCTTGAAGTTAGTTGCGGACTTGTCCGCTCCCTTGAATGAAAAACTTGCTTGATGTCAAAGCCTTCAATCCCATTGGGCCTCTAGCGTGCAGCTTCTGAGTGCTGATCCCTATTTCCGCTCCATACCCGAACTCAAACCCATCTGTAAATCGGGTTGAGGCATTATGATAGACGGCTGCCGCATCGACCCCTCTCATGAAGATTTCCGCATGTTTGGAGTTTTCAGTGATGATGGCCTCTGAATGCTTAGTTCCGTACTTGTTGATGTGTTCAATGGCCTCTGTTACGTTTCCGACTACTTTGACACTAAGTGCAAGTCCAAGAAATTCCGTGCCCCAATCCTCTTCAGTTGCCGGTTCGGCTTCCGGGAACATCTGGCACACCGCTTTATCCCCAATGATATGGACTCCTTTTTCTTTTAAAGAGTTCAGAAGGCGTTTGCCATTAGCTTCAAACCAGTTTTGCTGGACCAAGGCTGTTTCAATGGCATTGCACACAGAAGGACGCTGTGTTTTTGCATTGATGACGATTTTATCTGCCATTTCATAATCGGCGGTCTCGTCAATAAATACATGACAATTCCCTGCGCCGGTTTCCAGTACGGGTACCGTCGATTCGTTTACAACTGTTTCAATCAAATTCTTTCCTCCGCGAGGAATCAGGACATCGAGATACTCCTTGAGGGTAAACAGCTCTTTTGCCGTTTCACGGCTCGTATCCTCAATCAGCTGCACGGCATCGGCGGGAAGCCCGCTTTTCTTAAGTGCTCTTTGTATCGTTTTGGCGAGAATACGGTTTGAGTATTTGGCAGACGAGCTTCCTCTCAATATGACGGCATTTCCTGTTTTGAGAGCAAGGGAAGCGGCATCTACTGTCACATTCGGCCTGGCTTCATAAATCATGCCGATTACACCGAGCGGAACCCGCTTCTTCACGACTTGGAGTCCGTTTTCTTTTCTGATGCTTTCCAGTGTTTCCCCGATTGGGTCCGGCAGCTCAATCAATAGCTGCAATGCATCTGCCATATCCTGTATCCTTTGCTCATTCAGCATAATTCTGTCCAGCACTGCTTCTGATAGTCCGTTTTCCCGGCCTTCAGTCAAATCCTTTTGATTTTCTTCCAAGATGGCCTTTTTGTCATCTATAAGCTGCATGGCAATAAGATCCAGTGCCATATTTTTCTCTTCCGTTGACAAACCCGCCATCAGAAAGCCGGCGGCTTTTGCTTTTTTGCCTTTTTCCATCACTTCACTCATGGATGATCCCTCCCCTGGTTTATACTCTCACCCATCTGTCACGATGGATTACTTCAACAGTTGAAACTGCTTCCTTTCCTTTTTCACTGCTCCGTTCCTCAATATATTTCTTCAAATCCTCTGAGGAATAGGCGACTTCTCCTTTTCCCAATAAACCATTTTGGCCGAATACTTCTACTACATCACCCGCCTGGAAGGTCCCTTTTACTTTAAAAACGCCGGCAGGCAGCAAGCTCCTTCCGTTGAACAGGACCGCTTCTTCCGCTCCCTTATCGACAAAAAGCTTTCCGGACGTTTCTGAGTGGAAACCAATCCATTGGCGGCTTGTGTTGATCGCGCTCTTTAACTCATTATCGATGTAGGTCCCATCACCCATGCCATCCAGGATATCGAGCAATTTACGGTCTCCCTTTCCTTGTCCGATAAAAACAGGGACACCAAGGGATAAGGCTGTCTTGGCCGCAATCAGCTTTGATTTCATGCCTCCTGTCCCAACCCTGGAACCCGAGCCCTCCGCTGCATCGAGAAGTTCATCAGGTATTTCCTCAAGGAAGTCCAGTCTTTTTGCGTCCGAATGGCTTCGCGGATCGGCGTCATACAAGCCGTTAATATCCGTCAGCAGGATCAGCTGGTCGGCATGAATAAAACCGCTGACCAGAGCGGATAGCATATCGTTGTCCCCAAAGGTCAGTTCCTCAACGGAAACCGTGTCGTTTTCGTTGATGATCGGCAATATGCCCCTTTCCAGCAGTTCCAATATCGTGGCAAAAGCATTCCGATACCGATTTCTGTTTGAAAAGTCGTTCCGTGTCAGCAGAATCTGCGCCGGTATGATATCAAATTCTTTAAAATTCTCAATATAGGACTGAACCAAAAGACTTTGTCCCACCGCAGCGGCAGCCTGCTTTCCCTTTAACGTAACTGGCCTTGAGGGATACCCGAGCCTTGAAAAACCTGCAGCTACGGCTCCTGAAGACACCAGGATCACTTCATGTCTGGCTTTCCGCAGAGCGGCAACAGCCCGGACATGATCATATAATTTTTCCTGGTCAATCAGAC
>DATBUB010000193.1:0-1927 GCA_036516555.1 Bacillaceae bacterium | reverse complement strand
CCCAACATGTCCTCTTTCGGCCGCTGGAATGAGGGCCGTTCCGCCATACCGGTTTACAAGCTTCGTATCAGGTTCCGCTTCAATCAATAATTCAAGTATGTCATTATATCCTTCAGCACCCGCATACAGGAACGGGTTGTTTTTCATATGATCACGTTTATTGATATCGGCTCCATTGCTGAGCAAGTACTCCACCATCTTTGTTTCATGGGCATATGTTGCCGCCATGATGGGGGTTCTGCCGGACTCGTCCGTCTGGTTAATGTCTGCCCCCTGGTCCAGCAAGTTTTTTACCGTAATCAAATCTCCGTTTTCAGCAGCTGTCACCATGTGCTGACTGTTCATCTGCTGTTCCTCCTTTTTCCCTTCAGAAGATTGGCTGCAGCCCGCGATAAGAAAGATGGACAGGATGGCCGTGATCCATTTACTCATATGTTATCTCACCAGTCCAAGAGATTTTAAGCCATTGTAAATACCGGAGTCATCGACAGCGGTGGTTCGGTGGGGCGTGTATGCCAAAAGGTCGGGATGGGCATTTCCCATCGCAAATCCATGGCCTACTGAACTCAGCATTTCCTTATCATTCATTCCATCTCCAAAGGCGATGGCTTTTTCTTTCGGAATCCCCATCAGATCCAGCAGTGTCTGTATGGCTCTCCCTTTGTTGACATTGTCCCGGATGACATCATAGCAATGCTTCAGGCCTTCCACATTTACCTGGGAAAAATGGTAATGCTCCTCGCCTTCATATAGAGATACGTCCGCGTCCTTTAAGTTGATAAGGGTGGCCCCCAGAATATGGGGCATCACCTCAGGGGTGAAGCGTTCATTCTTCTTCAGCTCGAAGGCTTGTATGAATTCCTGGACAATAGCCGCGTCCATGTCTGTATAATAATTTTTTTCGCTTGTGTACATCACCATAGCATGCCCATGCTCTCTGGCAATACGGACAAATCGGCCAACCGTTCTTTCGCTCATCGGTTCGTTGACTACAGTGCGTTCCTGATACACGGCAAGCGCTCCGTTATACCCGATAAATGAGGTGACATTCAGTTCCTCCGCCAGATCCGCAATTTCGTGGAGCGGCCTTCCGGTTGCCAGAAAAACTTCCACTCCTTGTTCCTGCACCTGCAAGATCGCATCCTTTGTGGATGGTTCGTATGTATGGTCCGGCTTCAAAATCGTTCCGTCAATATCCAAAAATAAAACCTTAAAATCACTCATGTTTTTCTCCTTGTTGGTCAGTTGTTTATAAGGGAGTGTAACATAAAAGGCTGATAAGAAGGAAGAAAAGCCTTGTTGCAGAACGGAATATAACCTATAATGGTGGCATTTATACTCATTAATGGAAACATAATGATTTATTGGGGGATGGAAGCATGACAGTGATCAGAAAAGCAGAACTGAGAGATTCAAAGGACATCCAGCATATCGCAAAAGTGACATGGAATGCCACATATGAAGGGCTGATCCCGGAAGAGGTGCAGACCAATTTCCTGAACATGGCCTATTCGGACGAGATGATGATCCGCCGAGTGGAAAAAACGGCCTTGTATGTCGCCGAAATGGACAAGAGGGCAGTGGGATTTGCAAACTTTTCTAATGTAGATCCTCAAACCGGTTCGGCAGAACTCGCGGCCATATACCTTTTGCCAGATTATCAGAATCGCGGATTGGGAACGCTCCTCCTTGAAAAAGGGCTGAGAGACTTATCGGATGCCAGCGTCCTTTATGTACATGTAGAGAAAGATAACGAATCCGGCAAACGATTCTATGAAGCTAAAGGATTTACGCTGGTGGATGAATTCACGGAAGATTTCAATGGCCATCCGCTCCGGACGCTGAAGCTTGCATTGGATTTGTGAGAATTAATAAAATTGAGAGCATTTGGCCAATCAGCTGAAATCGCAACCTCAATGCCTGAGTT
>DATBUB010000192.1:0-1811 GCA_036516555.1 Bacillaceae bacterium | reverse complement strand
TATCACCACCATTTAGATTTGGTCAAAAGGAAGGGCTGACAGCCAATTGAATACGCACGTTTTTTCAAAAGGGGAGGAGATTGCCAACGCCATTATCCATGGAATTGGTGTCCTGCTCAGCATAGCAGCTTTAACGATACTCATCGTATTTTCGGTACTGTATGGAACTGTATGGCATGTGGTTGGATTTACAATATTCGGCGTGACGATGGTCCTCTTGTATGCGTCATCGACACTGCTTCATAGCTTTCCACCCGGGAAGGCCAAAGACATTTTTGAAGTATTCGACCATTCGTCCATTTACTTTTTCATCGCTGGAACATATACACCATTCTTGTTTATTGCCGTTAAAGGAACATTGGCCTGGACACTTTTCGGAATTGTATGGGGGCTGGCCATTGGCGGAACCGTCTTTAAATCTTTCTTTGTCAAAAGATTTGTCGTATTTTCCACAGTCCTCTATGTCTTGATGGGCTGGCTGATCGTGTTCGCATGGGGGCCGCTCTCAGCCAACCTCACTGCGGCAGGAATGAAACTCCTCATTGCAGGAGGGCTCCTCTACACAATCGGCGCCATATTCTATGTCTGGAGAGCTTTCGCCTATCATCACGCCCTCTGGCATATTTTCGTCCTCGCCGGGAGCATCCTCCACTTCTTTGCCGTCTTGACACTGCTGCCTTGAGTGAGGCAGGGGACGGTTCTGCTGTCTCATTCGACTTTCGACTGCCCCGCTGGAACCGTCTCTGCTTTTAAATACTGCTCATTAACCGTTTGAGGATCCGCTCGTAGTCATCGCGGTCGATGCCTGGAGCGAATTGCTCAGGTTTTTCTTCGAAGTCGGGGACTGGAGCGCCTTCTGGCATGCCGTCTATGACGTGAAGAGGTTCCCCGGTTTCGGGGTTGGCGCCTTTCCAGATTTGGCTGATATCCCGGTAATCGGGCTCGCCCCATGTGTACAGGACGTTATAAAGTCCCTGCTCCATGAATTTCTTGGCATAGTCGAATTTATTATTATCAAGCCTTGGGAGCGGCAGCATTTTTCCGACATCTACGCCAGTCGCCACTTCCAGAGCTTTTGCATAGGCGATGATATGAGTCCCTCCCCTTACGAGCAGGTAACCGATCATTTCCCTTGCGACAGGGTTGGTGGTCATTTCATATACACGCATTTTGTGCGTCCTGGCACCAATTTCCAGTAGATAATTATGGAGGAGGTCAGCCACCAAGTTTCCGCTGTTGGTTACAAATTCGCCATTCCACGGACGCCCCATCCCGTCTCCAGGGTAGGCTGCCTGGGCGGTCGTCGTAAAATGAAGTGAGTATCTGGCGCCTTTTCCATTCATAAGCGGAGCAAGGTCAGGATCTGCCGAGAACGTATTGCTAAACGAAAGCAAATTGATTGTATTTGCAACAAGCTCGACATGGCCAAATTCCTCTGCGGTAATGCTCGCAATCACATCATAAAAGGGTTTTAGTTTCTTTTTGCCGCGGAAGTTGAAGGATTGGAACATATAATTATTCAAGGTCGACATCTCGCCGAACTTCCCCCCGAGCAGTTCCTGGACTGCGGCTGCGGCATTCGGGTCCCCGTGTTCGGGCCGTGGCAATTCAATAGCAATCCTGTTGACGCGCTTCATCATGTGGGCCACCCCCAAAAAGGTATTTTTATATTGGTGATTCAATAGGCAATTAGCTATTAAAGAAGGAACAGCAATCTCTTGCTTCCCACAGTTTCATAAAATAACGGTTTATTCCATTACTAAATCCGGATTGGGGACTACCCAAATAATTTGGGCTGTCCGAATGAAAAA